>JAOZMU010000340.1 GCA_029934165.1 Bacteroidales bacterium | reverse complement strand
CGATAAAATATCTAAGTCTCCATCATTGTCATAATCCCCCCAAGACGCAGAAGCATTTATTAATCCATATAAGCCTGCATTTATATCTGAAAAAGTACCATTATTATTTTGATAAATTTTTGTGATACTTTCCAGATTTCCGGTATATCCCGCAATAATAAGGTCTAAATCACCGTCTAAGTCGTAGTCTGCCCAGTCTGCCGAGGCTCCGTTTATTCCCGTAAGTTCGGCGTTTATATTTGAAAAAATGCCATCTGTGTTTTGGTAAATTTCTGTAATTCTGTTGTTTCCGCCAGAATTTTGCGCTCCTGTAATAACAATGTCTAAATCATTATCATTGTCAAAATCTGCCCAAACGAGTTCGCCATCGTGCAAATTAGTAACATTTGTAGTAATATTAATAAAATTTTGTGCCGAAATTGTAATAACACTAATAAGCAAAATTGATATTAGATATACTTTTTTCATGGTTTTAGAATTATTGAATAATTAATTTTTGTGTATAAATATTATTTTCTGTTTGTAGTTTTATTAAATAAACACCCTTTTCTTTAATTGAAAACTGCGAATTAGGAACTACAAATTGTTGGTTATGAATAACTTTTCCTGTTATGTCAATAATTTCGATATTCTTAATTTGTAATTCGTTGTTTTGAATTGTAAACGTTCCGTTTGAAGGGTTTGGGAAAATACTTATATAATTATCTGTAATTATTTTGTTTACATTTACAGTATTGTCGGAAAATACTCTGACATTTCCAGTCGTAGGACTAAATGGCGCACCAACCGCTACAATATTTTCTTGTGCGCTAATTGATACAGAACTACCAAATTTTTCATGTGCATCTTCGCCTTCAATATCTTCGATTAACACCCATGTTTCGTTTTGATATTGATAAATATACGCGCTGCCTGCATTTTGTCCATTATCGCAGTTTGTAGCCGCTCCAACTGCAAGTGTTGTTCCATCGCCGTTGATACTTACAGAATATCCGAATTTATCTTCGGCTGCTTCTCCGTCTAAGTCTTGTCCAATTTGTGTCCATGTTCCGTTTTGATTTTCGTAAACTCTAACATGTCCAGCGTAATTTCCGTTGTCGCTGTTGTAAGGTGCGCCAATTGCAACAATATTTCCATCGCTGTTGATGCTTATAGAATATCCAGAATTATTCATTTCGGCTTCTCCATAAATATCTTCTCCAATTTGTTCCCAAGTTCCGTTTTGGTTTTGGTAAATTTGCACATGACCGGCAGCATTTCCAGCAGCACCATTTGCTTTGCCAGCTATTGCTACTATTGAGCCATTGGCATTTATACTTATAGCATTTCCATAATAGTTAAAAAAATCATCGCCAATGATTGTTTGTCCAATTTTTGTCCAATTTCCATTTATATTCTCGTAAATACGTGCAGCACCAGCGTTTAAACCGCCCTCAGAGTTATACTCAGCTCCAATTGCGACTACTGTGCCATCGTCATTAATGCTTAGTGAAACTCCCGAATGTTCGTTTGATTCGTCTCCAACAATACTATTTCCAATTTGCGTCCACGTTCCTTCTTGATTTTTGTAAACTTTAACAGCACCTGCATCAGACCCGTTACTGTCGCTGTATTGCGCGCCAATGGCAACAATGCTGCCGTCTGCATTCGTACTAACTGCACAACCAAAAGTGTCGCCATCTTCTTCACCATCAAGGGCTTGTCCTATTTGTGTCCAAGTTCCGTCGATGTTTTCATAAATGCTAACACTTCCGTTATTATTATATGGTCTTCCTATTGATAGGATTTGACCATCTGCACTCAAACTTATCGACCAGCCAAATTGTTCGTTTTCAGTATCTCCAGCAATGGTATTTCCTTCTTGTGTCCATGTTTGTGCTTGGGCTGAAATTGCAATGCCGAGTATTGCAACAATAATTAAAAAAGATAATTTTTTCATAAAATATATAAATTTAAAAAATTTTTTTTTCCGAAAAAGTCGGAAGTGTTTATCTTGCAATTACTAACGATTTGATTATCAATCAAAAACATAATCCACGCAATTTTATTTAAAGCTATGCTAATCAAAGAATTAGTGTTTTTCTAAATAGTCTTTCCGCCTTTTTCAGAATTATAATTTAGTGTTTGTTTAAATAGTTCTTCCGATTTCTGTTGAATATGGCAACGATAGTTCGTGCAAATCCGAACATTAACACAAGGACGAAGATAATTGAAGCACCTGATGGGATATTGAACAAATAGGCTGAAACCAAGCCAGTTAAAGCTCCAAAAAAAGCAATTGCGATGGAGAGAAAAATTATTTTGGTGAATTTATCCGTAAAAAGATTGGCAATTGTTTGCGGAATTGTCAACAGCGAGAGAACTAAAATTATTCCTACTACACGAATATTTACCACCACCGTCAAAGCTACGTAGGCAATCAGTATGTAACTTATAGTATTAACAGGCATTCTGTGAGTTCTAGCATATTCTTCATCAAAGGCTATCAGCATAATTGTTCGGTAGAATAGCGCAAAAAACAGCATAAGTAAAACAGTAAATATACCCATAAACCATAGGTCTTCTGCGGATACTGTTAGTATGCTTCCGAATAAATATGTTGTCATATTTGGAGCATATCCTGGAGTTAGAAAAATGAAAATTATTCCAAGTGCCATACCAAAAGACCATAGCATGGCTATTGCTGAATCTTCGCGCACTTTTGTTTTTTTGGATAAATACTCAATGCCAAGCGCAGATAAAACACCAAAAACAGCCGCACCAAAAACAGGATTAATACCCAAATAGTATCCGATTCCGATTCCACCAAAAGAAGCATGTGTTATTCCACCACTTATAAAAACTATTCGTCTGGTTACTATGTAAGTTCCTATAATTCCGCAGGTTATGCTTGTTAGCAATGCGGCTATGACAGCATTTATAAAGAAATCGTATTGAAATAATTGTAGAATTTCGCTCATTATTTATGTGTGTTTAGTACTCTATGAGGTAGCTTGCCGTGGGTGATTAAATCGATAGGACAATCGTACGCATTTAACAATTCTTGCGTAACCTCGTTTGCTGGATGGTAGTGAAGTTTTCTGTTTACGCAGGCAATGGATTTTACATGAGAAACTACTGTGCCAACATCGTGAGACACAATGAGAACCGCCATTTTTTTATTCAATTCCTGAAGAATGTTGTACAACTCGTTTTCAAAGCGTGTGTCGATAAACGTGTTTGGCTCATCGAGAACCAAAAGTGTTGGTTTAGAGATGATTGCACGCGCAAGAAAAACCCTGCGCATTTGTCCACCAGAAAGTTTGCCGATGGATTTTTTGCGTAGCGATTCTATTTTTGTGCGTTGCAGAGTTTCGTCAAGTTGTTTGTAATGTTTTGGTTTATAGGCTCTAAATATGTTTACCTCGGACATCAGCCCAGAGAGTACAACCTCTTCGACAGAGATAGGAAATCGCGAATCGAAATGATTTGTCTGAGGCAAATAACCAATAGATGGAATTTTTATTGGTTTTCCGTTCTGAAAATGCTCAATAGTTCCTTGCAAAGGTTTGATTATTCGCATTATAACTTTAAGTAACGTTGTTTTTCCACCACCGTTTGGTCCTATCAAAGCAATGAAATCGTGGGTTCTAATATCTAGGTTTATGTCGGTTAAAACCAGTTGATTGTCGTAAGCAACATCAATGTTTCTAATTTTCAGTACTAATTCATTCATTGGCGCGTTATTTTTGAGAGCGTATTTTCTGCCAAAATTACAAATTTTCTGATAGTAAATTTGCTATTTTGGTCATCTGGTTTTCCCAGTTTTCATCAAGTGGGTCGATAGTAATAATTTTGGCATTTGTTTCTTTAGCAATAATTTTGGCATTGTCGGTGTCAAATTCGGCTTGAACAAAGATAACTTTTACGTTCAAATTACGTGTTTCGTCAACAATTTTGGCAAGATGCGCCGGCGATGGACTTTTTCCTTCGGTCTCAATCGCAACTTGTCTAAGTCCGTAATCTCTAGCAAAATAGGTAAGGGCAGGGTGAAAAATAAAAAAGGTTTTTCCTTTGTGTTTCGATAATTTATGTGTAACATATTTATCTATCGAATCAATTTTATTTATGAGTTTTTTCAGGTTTTTTAAGTAAAATTTCTGTTTGTTTTTGTTGATAGAAATAAGCGCATTTGCAATGTTTTGGGCTTGAATTTTCATGGCTTTGGGCGACATCCAAATATGTGGTTCAACACCAGCTTTGTGTGTGTGATTGCCGTGTTTATAGGCTTTTCCTGTAATGAGCTGTACGCCTTCCGAGCTGTCAAAAAAGTGAGTTTGTGGGCTGTTTTTTTCTATTTTTTCCATCCACGCACGCTCGAAACCAATGTGTCCTATGCGAAAATAAGCCTTAGATTTTGCTACGTCAATCATCTGTCTCGTAGTTGGTTCATAGGTTGCAGGGCTTGCTCCGCTTGGTATGAGTACGTTTATTTTACAGTTTTCTCCGGCAAGTGCTTTGAGCAAATATTTTTGTGGGCGTACACTAACGGATAACACCTCTTCTAAATTACTCGTTTCGCTGCAACTTGTTAGAATAATTGCTGATAATATTAATAAATATTTGCGCATAAAAATTGATTTATTTATAGCAGATAATTTTTAAGTTAGTAAAATGAATTTAATAAAGTAAGCCATTAAAATTCCTAACTAAAACTAAAT
>JAOZMU010000339.1 GCA_029934165.1 Bacteroidales bacterium | reverse complement strand
ATGAAATAAAAAATATAATAATTACAAACTTAAATGAATGGTTTATATTTGATGCGATTGATTTTGAACGTGTTTTTTATACACAAAGTTTAAAAACAGAATACAAGAAGTGGAAAACTGGACAAAAAACAAGCAAAAATACAGATTTATTTTATAATGAAATTGCAAAAAACTACATTGATAGAAACGACACCGACTTAAATTGCACATTTTTAGACCTGACAGGTTTTAAAAACCTGTCAGGTCTTGCTGATGCTAAGATAACAAATTTATACAAATTATTTTCACCGGAACACCTATTAAAAAAGCAACTTGCAAATGACAGTAATTCTCTTGACACAACGTTTTATAATGAATTACTGCATGTTGTCGGACTACGAGAAACAAAAGAAGACAAAAAACAAATAATTACCCGATTAAAAACAAATGAACGAAATCCTGCTTCATTGTTAGAAAATACAATAAATATACTTGATACCGAAGATAGATTAAAACATATCAAAGATTTAGAAAAACGTTATGGTGAAGAAAAAGATGAACAACTTTTTAATGTAGCTCTCGAACTTTCGATAATGTGGATAAATCGCATTTTATTTTTAAAACTATTAGAAGCACAATTACTTCAATATCACAGAGATAATAAAGAATATTTGTTTCTAAATAAAAAAACTATTGGTAATTTTAATCAGTTAAATGAATTATTTTTTGAAGTGCTTGCCAAAAAGCCCAATGAAAGAAATATACACATAAAAGAAAAATATACAAAAATTCCATACTTAAACAGTTCACTTTTTGAAATTAGCAAATTAGAAGATGAAACAATACGAATAAACAGTCTTAAAGAACATTTTGCACTACCAATAAATAACAAAAATATTTTTAAAACAGAAGAAGAATTACCAATTCTTGAATATATTTTTAGTTTTCTTAATGCTTATGACTTTACAAATGAAGGACATGGAAAAATTCAAGAAGACAATAAAAATTTGATAAACGCATCGGTTCTTGGTCTTGTTTTTGAAAAAATAAATGGATATAAAGATGGTTCATATTTTACACCCGGCTATATTACAATGTATATGACTCGTGAAAATATTCGCAGAGCAGTTGTTCAAAAATTTAAAGAAGCTAATATCTTTAGCAAACTTGAAAGTTTTGACCAATTAAAAGACAAAATTGAAGACCGTAAACAAGCTAACGAAATAATAAACAGTCTGAAAATTTGCGACCCTTCAGTAGGTTCAGGACATTTTCTGGTATCTGCTTTAAACGAAATAATTGCAATAAAATCGGAATTAGATATTTTGCAGTATAACAACGGAAATCGTGTAAAAAATTATAAAATTGAAGTTCAAAACGACGAACTAATTATAGCCGATAAAGAAACAGACGAATTATTTGAGTATAATTTAAGTCGTAAAGAAAATGCTATTGATTATAAACAGGATTTGCAAAAAACATTATTTCATGAAAAACAAACAATTATTGAAAATTGTCTTTTTGGTGTCGATATAAACCCTAATTCAGTAAATATAACTCGTTTACGTTTGTGGATAGAGTTATTGAAAAATTCGTATTATACAAAAAACAGTAATTATACAGAATTAGAAACCTTACCCAATATTGATATAAATATAAAGCAAGGAAACTCACTTGTTGGTAGATTTTCATTAAACGGAAACGGTCTAACAAACGGACAAGTTCAAAAGATGAAACTTGCAACTGAAAAATATAAAACACAAGTTATTCTTTATAAATCAACAAATGACAAAATAGTAAAACAAAATGCAAAAAAAGAAATATCAAAAATAAAAGAACAGTTTGCCCAAAACGTTAATCCTACTGATAAAGATTATATAATTTTACAAACAAAAAAAGCAAAACTTGGCGAAATGCCAATGTTATTTACACAAGCCGACAAAAAAAACTGGGAAAAAGAGACAGAAAAATTAACATCTGAAATTGCAGAACTTGAAAAAATAATAAAAAAAAAATTACATACTTTATATAGTAATGCTTTTGAATGGCGTTTTGAGTTCCCCGAAGTTCTAAACGAAAACGGAAATTTTATAGGTTTTGATATTGTGATAGGAAATCCGCCGTATATCGGAGTTCGAACTTCACAAATAGAAAAACAACAAAGCCTATATTTTAAAGAAAAATACAAATTAGCAATCGGTCAGTATGATTTATTCACTTTATTTATAGAATTAAGTTATAATATTTTAAGCAAAACAGGCTTTCATTCTTTTATTATACCAAAACGATTTGTAACAAATCAAAATTTCAAAAAAGCAAGAGATTTTTGTGTCAATAATTTTAATTTGTATCAATTTGTTGATTCTGCAATGCCTTTTAATAACACAAATGTTGAATCTTGTATTATTTTTAATCAAAAAGAAAATAACAATAAAAAAATTAAGATTAAAAATATTGCTGAAAATAATATCAATGAATTAAGAAAAATAGAAAAATCAATAATTAATCTTATGCCTTTTAACATTTTACCTGTCTATATTTCGTTAGAATCAGTAGAACTTATTCGAAAAATAAATTTGGAAAATAAAATCATACAACTTGGCGAAATTGCAGATATTATAAGAGGTTTTGAATTTGGCTACAATCATGAAAGTATTTCTAAAAATAAAACAAAATATAAAATAATAAGAGGTGGTAATATTTTAAAATATGCCGTTAAATTTGATGATTACTATGTAAATGCTAATTTTGAAAATACGAAAATTTTTAAAAAAGAAAAATATTTTTTAGATACGCCTAAGTTATTAACTCGTTTTGTATCAAACGAATTAATTTTTTCCTACGATGATATAGGATATTGTAACACAAATGTAGTTTATAATATTCATCTGAAAAATAATGATTTTAATATAAAATATTTACTTGCGTTATTGAACTCAAAATTATTAAATTTCTATTTTTTTAATATATATTCAAATAATGATAAAATATTTCCACACATACAAAAAAATCAATTAGAGACAATACCTATTAAAAATATTTCAATGAAAAAACAACAAGTATTTGTTGAAAAAGTTAATAAGATACTTAAACTAAAACAGAATGATATTAATGCAGATACAAATATATTAGAAAATGAAATTAATGAATTAATTTACAAACTTTATAATTTATCAGATAAAGAAATAAAACATATAGAAAATGAAACAACTTGATTTATTTAAAAAAGAAGAAGATGTTTTTTTGCAAGAAGCAGAAGAATTTGTTTTAAAGTTAGAGTTTCAAGTTGAAAAATTGGAAGAACAAGAATGCTTTTTAAAAGAAAATCAAGCATTTGAATGGGCAAAAGAATTTCCGCAAATTTGCGATAAAAACGGAAATTTTATAGGTTTTGATATTGTGATAGGAAATCCGCCGTATATTAGTGCCGTTGATATGGCAAGGAATAACAAATTAAAAGAATATAATAGAACTAATTATCCCATAGCCAAAGGTGCTTATGATATTTATATTTTATTTTTAAAAAAAGGATTAGATTTACTCAAAAAAGAAGGACGCTATTCGTGGATTATTCCAAATAAATTTCTTTCTGCTCAATATTCCCAAGAAATAAAAAAAGAATTAATAGATAAAGGTTTAATAAAATCAATAGATATTTCGCACATTAAAGTTTTTAAAAAAGCAAGTGTATATCCAATTATTATAGTTGGAGATAAAACAACTACAAAACAAAATTTTACAGAATATTATGTTAAAGATGAGAATAGCTTATCAAAAGAGAAGTTTATTAAATATGAAAAGCTGAAAGAATATAAAACATTTAAAGATTTTGGCATTAAAATAATGTCTGGCACAACAGGATTTGAAGCTCAGAAAGTAAAAGAATTATTAACAGAAAGTAAAACAGAAAATAGTTTTCCTTTTGTTGTTAGTGGCTGTATTGATAAGTATATATTAGATTTCCAAAATGTTAGATTTATGCGAAAAAAATTTAAACAAGCATATATTTCTAATAAAAATAACTCTGTTGCTAAGAGTAAATGGGCTTTTTGGCAAAATAATAAAGTAGTTATTGCAGGAATGACAAAACAAATAGAAGCAATTTATACCGAAAAACCATTAGCAATAGGAGTTGGGACTTATGGAATATATGATTTTGCCGATTTTGAACCAAAATTTATACTTGCAATTTTAAATAGTAAATTTTTATCAAATTATGTTTTTAAGAAATTTAGACATAAACACCTTGCCGGAGGATACCTTGCTGTAAACAAGAATAATATAGAGCAGTTTCCGTTAATCGAAACATCTAAAAATAAGCAAATGCAGATTGTAACGCAAGTTAATAAAATACTGAAACTAAAACAGAATAATATTAATGCAAATACTGAAAAAATAGAAACAGAAATAAATCAATTAGTTTACAAAATTTACAAATTATCGGAGAATGAAATAGAAATTATTGAAAATGAAACAACTTGATTTATTTAAAAAAGAAGAAGATGTTTTTTTGCAAGAAGCAGAACAATTTATTTCAATCATAGAACTTCAAGTTGAGAAATTGGAAAAAGAAGAGCGTTTTTTTAGAGAAAATAATGCATTTGAATGGGATAAAGAATTTCCGCAAATATGTGACGAAAACGGAAATTTTATCGGTTTTGATATTGTAATAGGAAATCCGCCGTATATCGGAGTTCGAACTTCACAAATAGAAAAACAACAAA
>JAOZMU010000338.1 GCA_029934165.1 Bacteroidales bacterium | reverse complement strand
AAATTAATAATTAATAATTTTGCTTACGCCTGATTTAGTTTTAGTTAGGAATTTAATGGCTTACTTTATTAAATTCATTTTACTAAGCTGAAAAAGTCGGAAGAGTTTTTCGGTTCTTAATAGTTTTTTCGACCTTTCAGTTGTATTGATATAATATCCAATCTATTGCCAAATTTGAAGTCGATTGGCAAACACCTTTTCAGTACCTCAAAATAAACATTTACTAAAATAACACTTTTTTGATACAAAACTTGAATGGATTTTGTTGAAAAAATATAAATCCGTAAAAAACAGTCCAATTTTGAATAAAATATTTGCGATATAACAAACTGAAATTCAATAAGCTAAAATTTTCAACAAAAACTGTTATTATCAGCAAAATTTTTATTTCGATAAAAAAGTTTTTATATTTGAACAACTTTAAGTCGAAGAGAAATTAATGGTATTAAAATAGTAGTACCCACGCAACAAAAGAACGGCACTTAAATTTAGAGTAAAGTCTAAGACCTATTTAATGTTGCTTACGCATTTCTGCAAAGTTCACTTAATCAGCGAAATATGAACAAGTAAATATGTAAAAACTTTTGTATGAGTGCTTAACTAGTTTAATGTATGCGTATTATCGAAAATAGTTATTTTAAAAAATAACACTAAGTAAATTAATCCAATAAATTTTGTAACATAAATACTATCAGGCGTAAGCTATTCTTTATTCTTAATTTTAATTAACAAAGTGTTTAAAACTACGTTATTATGGATACTGTGAAAAATTATATCGAAGAAAATAAACAACGTTTTCTTGACGAATTATTCGACCTAATTCGCATTCCTTCAATTAGTTCTGAGGATTCCCACAAGGACGATATGTACAAAACGGCAGAACACCTAAAAGCCGGAATCCTTGCTGCTGGTGCAGACAAGGCTAATGTTTATGATACTGCTGGACACCCAGTTATGTATGCCGAAAAAATCATAAACCCAGATTTGCCAACCGTTCTTGTTTATGGGCATTACGATGTGCAACCAGTTGACCCTCTGGAGTTATGGGACTCGAAACCCTTTGAGCCAGAAGTACGCGATGGCAAAATTTATGCGCGCGGTGCAGACGATGACAAAGGACAACTTTTCATGCACGTAAAAGCATTCGAGTATATGATAAAAACCGACCAACTGCCTTGTAATGTTAAGTTTATGATTGAAGGCGAAGAAGAAATCGGTTCTCCAAACCTAAAACAATTCTGCATCGACAATAAAGAAATGTTGAAATCTGACGTTATCTTAGTTTCAGATACTGGAATGATAGCCAAAGATATTCCTTCGATTACTGCCGGTTTGCGTGGTTTGGCGTATATGGAAGTAGAAGTAACAGGACCAAATCGCGATTTACACTCAGGATTATATGGTGGTGCGGTTGCAAATCCTATCAATATTCTTTGCGAGATGATAAATTCGCTTACAGATGAAAATAATCATGTAACAATTCCTGAGTTTTATGGCGATGTTATTGAAGTTTCGGACGAAGAACGTGCCGAAATGGCAAAAGCACCGTTCTGTTTAGAGGCATACAAAAAAGCACTTGATATTTCCGAAGTACACGGCGAAGCCGGCTATACAACGTCCGAACATTTGGGCATTCGTCCGTCTCTTGATGTGAACGGAATTTGGGGTGGCTACACTGGCGAAGGCGCAAAAACCGTGATTCCATCGAAAGCCTATGCAAAAATTTCTATGCGTCTTGTCCCGAACCAAAATTCGGATAAAATTTCGGAGCTTTTTGCAAAACATTTCGAGGCTATCGCGCCCAAATGCGTAAAAGTAAAAGTTACTGCTCTTCATGGTGGCGAGGGTTATGTTTCGCCAACAGATACTCCTGAATATCAGGCTGCTCACAATGCTTATGCAACAACTTTTGGCAAAGCGCCAATCCCTGTTCGTAGCGGCGGAAGTATTCCTATTATCGCTGAGTTTGAACAAATTTTAGGCGTAAAATCTATTTTGATGGGCTTTGGTTTAGAGTCTGATGCAATTCATGCACCAAACGAAAACTATCCACTTTTCAACTTTTATAAAGGAATCGAAACTATACCATATTTCTTCAAAAATTATGTCGAGCTGAAGCGCAAATAATGCTGATGTTAAAATATTAGAAAAGACCACAAATTAACGGCAACAAATATTTACTATTTGTTGCTGTTTATCAGTCGAATAGCAAATATTTATCTCAATATAAAAAAGTGCCTGGCACTAAACAAAGGTTTGGATATGAAAAAATTAGCAGTAATTGCTTTAGGAGGAAATGCGTTGTTGCGAGGCAATCAGGCTGGAACTATCGAAGAGCAAGAGAAAAACACACGAGTAACACTTGAAAACTTGCTTTTTTTAGTAAAAGATGGTTATAATATTGTCATTTCGCACGGAAACGGACCACAAGTTGGGAATATTTTGATGCGAAACGATGCAGGTGAAGATGTGTATAAAATACCACAAATGCCGTTGGATATTTGCGTAGCCGACTCGCAAGGAGGAATTGGCTATATGATTGAGCGTGTTCTTCGTAATGTACTGAAAGACAACGGAATAAATAAAGACATCATAACATTGGTTTCGCAAGTTGTTGTGGATAAAAACGACTCTGCTTTCGAGAATCCAACAAAACGCGTTGGACGAATTTATAACAAAAAACAGGCAGATGCTTTGTCGAAAGATAAAGGCTGGATTTTCAAGAGTAGCCCAAAAACGCCAGACGGATTTCGTCGGGTTGTACCATCGCCAAAACCGATTGACATTTTTAACATCGAAACGATAAAAAACATAGCAAATAGTGGTGCTATTGTGATTGCAGCAGGCGGTGGCGGAATTCCAGTTTATATTGATGAAGAAAAAAATGTACTTCCATCGGAAGCTGTGATAGACAAAGACTTAGCTTCGGCTTTGCTTGGAAATATGATTAACGCAGACGAGTTTTACATTCTTACAGATGTGCCTTTTGTTTATGCCGATTTTAATAAACCAACACAACGCAAGCTGGAATTTATTGACAAGGCAGATTGCGTAAAAATGTTGGAAAATGGCGTTTTTGGCGAAGGAAATATGGCACCAAAAATGAAAGCTGCTCTACGTTTTGTCGAAAATGGAGGCGAAAAAAGCGTCATCACCGAGGCAACAAAATTGAACGACAAATCTTACGGAACAAAAATTACGATGAAATACGACTAATAGCAAATAAACCTGCTTATCTTTTTGTATTTCAGTTAATTATAATAAATAAATATTGCTGTTTAAAAGCGATTTACAATGAAAGGTAGGTTTTTTGTAAGAAAATAACACAATATTAATATCACATTGTCAAACTATAAAAACAATTTCAAAAATGGCTTTTAATCTTAGAAACAGAAGTTTTTTAAAGTTATTAGATTTCAGTCCTAAAGAAATCAAGTTTTTACTTGATACTTCTTTCGACCTTAAAAAAGCAAAATATGCAGGCGTTGAGACAAAAAGACTTGAAGGGAAAAACATTGCTTTGATTTTTGAAAAATCATCGACACGCACACGTTGTGCTTTCGAGGTTGCTGCCTATGACCAAGGCGCACACGTAACTTACTTAGGACCTGCTGGTTCGCAAATCGGACATAAAGAATCGATGAAAGATACAGCTCGCGTTCTTGGCAGAATGTACGACGGAATTGAGTATCGTGGCTTTGCGCAAACTACGGTTCAAGACCTGTCGGATTATTCGAGAGTGCCGGTTTGGAACGGATTGACCAACGAATATCACCCAACGCAAATCCTTGCCGATTTTATGACGATGATGGAACATTGCGACAAACCATTACATCAAATTTCGTTTTGCTACCTTGGCGATGCACAAAACAATGTTGCCAATTCGTTACTTGTCGGAGCTGTCAAAATGGGTATGGACGTGCGGTTTGCTGCACCAGCATCAAATCAGCCTGATGCAGAGCTTGTTGCAGAATGCCAAAAAGTTGCAGAACAAACTGGAGCAAAAATCACAATTACCGAAAACACAGAAAAGGCTGTCAAAGCTGTCGATTTTCTTTACACCGATGTTTGGGTATCTATGGGGGAGCCAGCTTCCGTTTGGGAAGAGCGTATCAACTTGCTGAAACCTTATCAAGTCAACAAGGAAGTTATGGCTTTGACAGGCAATCCAAAAGTGAAATTTTTGCACTGCCTACCAGCTTTCCACAACCGTGAAACAACAGTTGGAGAAGACATTTTTCAGAAATTTGGACTTGATGGAATGGAAGTAACAGAGGACGTTTTCGAGTCCGATGCATCAATAGCTTTCGACCAAGCTGAAAATCGTATGCACACAATCAAAGCTGTGATGGTTACAACTTTAGGAAGATAAGAAACACGGTTTTGTATTAACAAAAAGAGGCAATCATTGGGACTGCCTCTTTTTTGTTTTGCATGTATTCCATTAACAGTCATTTAGCTGTCTGTGGGCTACTAGATTATAGCCTTTCAATTTCGTTGATGGACAATCCTGATGACATAGCAATTATTTCATTTAAGACACCATTCATTTTTAATTCTTTTGCCATTTCAACTTTCCCTTCAATGTAAGTTCTCAATAGTTGCCCCAAAATTACAAAAAATAATATTTTCAGAAAAATTACGTTGTATTTATTAGGGGGTAACTTTGGTATAAACCGAGGCCACTTTTGATGAAAAAAATTTATA
>JAOZMU010000337.1 GCA_029934165.1 Bacteroidales bacterium | reverse complement strand
CTTTGCAATGTGTTAAATATCAAGTTGTAAGGGCGAAGTCAGAAACTTGAGTTAATTAATTTATATTTTTTTGTCCAAAGTCTAAATTTATAGCCAAAAAATTATGTGGAAAATTAGATTTTGGAGCAAACGAATTCAAAATTTAGGTTTTATGTTAATGTTTTATTCGGTTTCATTTCCTATGTCGTAAAATTCTGATACACAAAAAGATTCTGCATTAGTCAATTGAATATTTGAGTAGGCATTTGAAACCTCATCTTTTGTTAAAACGCTAGCATCTAAGGTTTTGTATGATGTCCATGTTGCTTCATCTAATGTAAAGACTGCCTTAACGCGAATTTGTTTGCCATGAATTTTTTTCGACTCCGTTGATGAAATTGAACTTTGCAAAATTTGAATTGAGCCTGACTTTATTGTATCAATTGACCGTATTCTATTGATAGATTTTATTGGTTCGTTATTTATAAACAGTTGAACACCAACGTTTTTGAGCTCTTGCTGTCCGATATTTTCTACTATAAAATTTAAGTGTGTCTTATTATTGTCAACTCCGAAATAAACATTTTTCAAGACCATGTATCCACTGTCCTTTAACACTGCTCTTGAATTTAAACTTTCCTCTTCGTTTTTTTGAGAAATCAACTGCGTAGAGAATAACAAGATAATAATGAGTAAAGTTGCCTTTTGCATTTTATTTGTTTTTGAGCACATTGTGCAGTTTAAGCTCCGATAGCTACTAAATTAGGAATTGTATTAAGCTGATACTCATGTTGATAACAGCCATAAAGTGTCGATTGTTTTTGTACGTTTACTAAAAACTTTACAGGTTTTATTTATTTTGTTGACTTAACAAATAATTCTGAATTTAGCTCAATTGCTTCCAACAAATGTTTTAACGCTTCATTCTCTTCACGTCTTTTTGTGATAATATTTTGTATCTCCTCATCTGATTGATATTTTTTTATCTCTTCAGAAATTGCAATTGTCAAAACCGTTTTTTCCATAAATGTTTGCTATTTTCAACGAAAGTCAAACATTTTATTAAACATTCAAAATAATCAATAGTTACAAAACTATTACAAATGAAATAATACACCTTACATTTACAAAACAAGAGTATGTTAGCAATTGTATTTCAGGTATTTACATAAATAATTTTTCATAACTCCAAATCATGAAAAACCTCCTTGAAATGCACTTATTTTGCTGTATATTAGTGTGTTATCAACATACAAATTTGTTAATTCTCTTAACTGTTTGACATTAAGCGAATTAACATAATTTTAACAAAATAGCTTTTTTGTTAAAAATTTGTTAATTATATATTTAACTATTTGTCTATCAATAATTAAACGTTCCTTTCATAAAGCAAATGAATTTTGAATGAATTTTGTAATAAATTCTAATTAAAACGTAATTCGCACAATAAAGTAGATTCAAATTTGGCATAAGTGCTTTTGTATAAGTGCCTATAACTGTGATAGTTAGCTTCCTTAACAAAAATTTAAAACTAATTTTTTTACAAATAATCAATCTTCACATAATTTTTGCCAATTTTGCATACTAATATTTAACCAATTGCATAACTCTTAATATTCTAAGATTTCACTAACAACCTACTGAATATGAATACGTTTTCGTCATATAATTTAATGAATTATAGCTTTTACGAATCGCTATTTTAATGAAATCCAGATACGTAACATTACTATTAATATTACTTTTAAGTTCTGCACTATCTGCCCAAAACTTAAAGTTTCAAGCACTTTTTGTTTTTAATTTTGCTAAAAACATTACATGGCCAACAAGCTATAAATCTGGCGATTTTATTATTGGAGTCTATGGCAATGAGCCAGAAATTATTATTGAGTTGAAAAAAATTGCTCAGAAACGAAAAATTGGTTCCCAGCCAATTGTAGTCATCAAACTAAACAATACGAATAAAATCACTAAATGCCATATATTGTATATTACACGTGGTAAGAGTCGCGATATTACCGAAATTAACTTAAAAACAAAATCAGCTCCAATGCTAATTATAACTGACAAGGAAGGCTTAAATGGCGCATGTATAAATTTCATTGATAATGATTTTGACTTAGAATATGAAATTAATACTCGTCGGATTAGGAAAAGGGGAATGACAATCGTACAATCTCTAATAGAACTAGGCATTGAGGTATCTGATTAGAAAAAGCGTATAAATTTTTACAAAATTGCGTATAATTAGGTGCGTAAAACCACTTGACAATTTCTTTGTTATTTTCCACTAGAATATCAACGCAATACCAATTTTAAAATAGCACTAAGTACATAACAACTTTTACTTTAATAGGTTACTAAATTTTTTAGTTAAATTAATAGCACTATTTGCTTAATCCGCTCGTAGATGAAGATTTTTTTTATCCTTATATGTCAGTTATTATTTCTGCTTATTTTATCCCAACCTCTCTTTGCTCAAGATATTAAGGATACCATTGATATTGAGAATATTAGCCTTGAAGAAATATCAAACTTGACCTATGATGAATTGTTAGAACTACCGCTTGTCGAGCTAAAAATGCTTGCTAAGAAATTTAAGTTTAAAAGCGTAAAAGATTTATTGCGCCGAACCCTAAATCCAGATGTAAAAATAGCTTCAAAAGAATTTGAGGCAACTTTTGAGGCTCCACTTTCCACAACCGTAATATCTAAAGATGAGATATTTGCATCTGGCGCAACTACTGTACCGGAAGTACTTAGGCTTGTTCCGGGCATAATAGTACGTCAAAAAACTAATGGTAATTTTGATGTCCATCTTCGTGGCTTAGACAATGTTCCGCCAGGCAGATATTTATTTGATTCAGAAAATACCAGTACACTGGTAATGATTGATAATCAGCCTGTTTACAACAATTTTCAGGGTGGTACTTTTTGGGAAACCCTCCCAATTTCAATCAATAATATTGAACGAATTGAAATTGTTCGTGGACCTTCGTCTGCATTGTATGGTTCAAATGCTGTATCTGGTGTTATAAATATTATATCAATAAAACCAAAGAATAATGGCTTTCATGTTTCAGGTAATCAGCAAGTTGGCTCTTTCAATACATCGCTTGCTGGCTTTTCTGTCGATTTTGGCGATAACAAATTTATTCAGATTAAAGTCTCTGGAAACCAAGAGTATAGACAACGTTTCCAAGAAGATTACTTAGTTTTTGAGGATTATTCATACCAACCTTTCGACTCGTTAGATAAGTATATAGGGAATAAGTATAATTACATAAAGTCGCCGAAGGTAGCAAAAGAGAGCAAGGCAATTAATGCCTGCGTAACTATCTCGCCCAACGACAACTACAAGTTTTGTCTTTCTTCTGGTTTGCAAAAATCCGACATTCAAAGTGTCTATATTGATTACTCGCCTATTGCTCTAACATTCAGAGAGTCTCAAACAAAATACTTTAATTTCGGAGCGAAGCTTAAAAACTTTAATGTACATATAGCCTATAATGGTGGAACACAAAATAATGCTTATGGCTATTATGGGTATAAGTTTGACATTGAGAATATTATCGCAAATATAGATTATCTTTTGAAATTCGATAAGTTGCAAATCCGTCCGGGTATTTCGGTAAACCACAGTTATTACGATGATAAAAAATATCTCAATGCGATTTACAACCAGCGCAATGGGATTTTTAATGGTAAAGTCCAACTTATATGTCATGCTTTACAATTACGTGCCGATTACCACCCAATAAAATCGCTTAGATTTGTAGCAGCATTACGTACCGATTTTTACGATAGTCCCGACAAACCCTATCTTTCTTATCAACTCATTGCTTCGTATAATTTTAATAATCGTAGTTTATTCCGATTTGTTTGCTCGCGTGCAAATAGAGGACCCTTTATGTACGATTTCAATGTAAATTACAGATACCAATACACTGATTATAATTCAATTACTGGAAATCGCACCTTCATTTCAGAACAAATCAAAAACAACGACCTAAAATTAGTTACGATGGACTTGTTGGAAGTTGGTGTTCGTAATAAAATAATGGAAAATGTCTTTACAGATGTCGAGTTATTTTACTCAATATCAGATAATTATAACACTTTGCGACAATCGAGTAGTACTACTTCTTTTTCCGATGGAAGCATACTTTATCGCGATGTCCGACAGAAACAAAACATTGAAATCGAGACCGAGCAAATTGGTGTAACTGCTTCTGTAAATGCCGTTTTTAGTAAAAAAATGCAAGTAAAACTCTTTGGAACTTATCAAAAAACCAAACTATTTAACTACGAGCAAATTACAGAAAACACAACAACAGGTGCGCCCGATACAACACTTATCAATATTGTAAACAATTATACACCAGCTTTTTATGGAGGTTTTAGTTTAAATTTAACTCCTACAAGAAGAGTGTGTTTAAGCTTCAGTGGCTACTATGCTCATAATCAGGAGTTTCTGAGTATTGACGGAATTACTAACATTGATGCTAAGGCGATTTTTAATCTAAAGATAAATTATTCCTTATGGGATAAAAACTCTG
Organism: Bacteroidales bacterium; assembly: GCA_029934165.1. GTDB lineage: Bacteria > Bacteroidota > Bacteroidia > Bacteroidales > JAOZMU01 > JAOZMU01. The sequence goes on along the minus strand of JAOZMU010000337.1, from coordinate 174 downwards.
TCTTCGTCAATGTGCGTAATTTATTCGATAATTCGTCTAAAGAATTTGCTTTTGCCGATGATGTCAGACGGTTGATTTTAGTTGGAATCAACTTAAAATTCTGAATTTGCCAGCAAAAATAAGGTCTAAGTAATGGAAAATTAATAATTAATAATTAATAATTTTGCTTACGCC
>JAOZMU010000336.1 GCA_029934165.1 Bacteroidales bacterium | reverse complement strand
AGTCAAAGCTAACTGGTTAAGTAACAGGGGTGTCCAACTTTAGACTGGTAGCCTTCTTTTTCACATAAAGGTTTCATTTTCAGATTGCATGAAATTTTTCATTTTTAAGTGGTAGCCAATTCATAGTTTATAATTTTAATTAGTATAAATCAATTTTATTAATCGTTACCAAGTTGCAGATTAGCACCTTGTAGTTATAAAATCAAATATCAATATATGTCATTCGAAGCATTCAATTTTGAATCGGAAATATTAGAAGCCATCAATAGTATGGGGTTCGAGAAACCAACGCCAATTCAAGAACAAGTTATCCCACTAATTTTAGAAAACAAAGACGTAATGGCGTGTGCGCAAACAGGAACCGGCAAAACTGCCGCCTTTGTTTTGCCTATTCTTCAACAGATTGCCAAGAATCCACAGAAAAAAAACAGCGCAATAATCCTTGTTCCAACGCGAGAACTCGTCATACAAATTGATGAGCAAATCAACGGCATGGCATATTTTTGCAACGTTAGTTCTGTGCCGATATACGGCGGTGGCGACGGAAGCGCATGGGAAACTCAGCGGACGGCAGTTGAAAACGGGGTAGAAATAATTGTCGCTACACCCGGACGACTGATGGCACACATGAGGTTTTCGTATGTCGATTTTTCGGGCATAAAACACGTCATTCTCGACGAAGCAGACCGAATGTTAGACATGGGTTTTTACGATGATATTATGAACATAATAAGTAAAATTCCGGTAAACCGACAAACGCTAATGTTCTCTGCCACAATGCCTAGCAAGATACAAACACTTGCAAAAGGCATTCAAAAACATCCTCAGTTTATTAGCATAGCCATTTCTAAACCAGCAAGCGGGATTTTGCAAGCTGCCTACGTTGTTTATGATAAACAAAAAGATGACCTTTTAAGTCATTTGCTTGTCGGAAAAGAAGATTTGAAAAGTATTCTTATTTTTGCTGGGCGAAAAAGTAGTACAAAAGAAATTGCACGCTCGCTGAAAAGGCAAAAGTTAGACGCGACAGCAATTCACTCCGACCTTGAGCAAAAAGAGCGCGAAGAAGTTATGCTGAATTTTCGGAATAAGCGAGTCAAGATTTTGGTTGCAACAGATATTTTATCGCGAGGAATTGATGTAGAAAACATCGACCTTGTCATAAATTTTGATGTTCCATCAGATGCCGAAGACTATGTACACCGCATCGGGCGGACGGCACGCGCAGAGGCATCGGGAGTGGCACTGACGTTTATCGGACCTGCCGAACAAGGACTTTTTCAGCGTATTGAACAACTCATCGAGACAGAAGTTCGGAAAATTCCTGTTCCAGCTCAATTTGGAAAAACACCTAAATATGAGCCATTTAAAGTGAAGCGAGTTAATTATCGGAAGAAAAAATCAAAAAATTCGCAAAAACGTAAGGGCGGTTATAAAAATAAGAAAAAATAGGTGTAATCTTGTAGAAAGCAAATTACGAATTAAAAATTACGAATTGGCTTACGTCTGATAATAATCATGTTACAAAATTTATTGGACTAAGTTATTTTTTCATTTTTCATTTTTCAAATGACTAAATTAATAAATAGTTTATTTTCTATTTTTATTATTATTATTATAGTTTTTTCGGCGTGCAACGAAAAGCCCATCGAAAAAATAGATTCTTTGCTTTGCGATGCCGAAAAAAGAACAAAAAATGAGCAGTTTTTCTTGGCACAAAAAAATTCTGTTGCTAAGTTTTCGTTTGGGACTTCACAAAGTAATGAGATGGCTTTTTCGGGCAAATTTTCTTCCAAAGTAACAGAAATATCGCCTTATGGAATGTCGTACACCCTTGAAAATGTGCAAACAAACGATTATTATCATATCTCTGTTTGGCGACACTCTGCCGAAGGAAACGGCGCACTTGTCGTTGCCGATGCCACAGCAAAAAAACTCTATAAAACACAAACAAGCCCAAACATCTCGAAAGAGAGTGGCTGGGAACTACTTGAAATAGACTTGTTTATCCCTCCTAATCTTTCCAACGAAAATATAAATATTTACGTTTGGTGTCAAGATGCCGATTCTGCATTTTTTGATGATTTGAAAATCGAAAAACGTTACAAAAAAAATTATCCCGAGTTTCGTGGCGATGTTTTGCAGTTATTCATTGATTCGGTGGATGTTGATGAGATGAATCTTGCCAGAAAAAAATCTTACGAAATTGGAGTTGTTGTAGATGATGATTGGACAAATTGCATTTTGTTTTATGGTAATGAAATGATTAAAGCGAAAATCCGATTTTATGGCGATTCGCTAAATCATCTTGAAGACGAAAAATGGTCGTTTCATGTCAAGATTTTAAAGGGAAAGGCATGGAACGGAATGTCTGAATTTGTTTTAAAATCGCCAAAACATCATCACTTTATCGACGAGTGGTTAGCGCGCCAAGTCTTTAGAAACGAGGGGGTTGCATGTTACGAGTATGGTTTTTCGCCGATTGTTATCAATAATCGTAATATGGGAATTTTTGCATTTGAAGGAATGCCAAAAAGAAATTTTTATACTGCTAATAAACGCCTGAAAACTATTGTCTTAGGTTTCGAGCAAAGTGCCGTTAGACAAGCAATGCAGTTTGAGCATCGCAATATTTCGCGTCCGCGATTGCCGTATTTTCTTAAGGCACAAGTTGTTGCTTCGGAAAAGATAAAAACAATTTCAACGTTCAATTGGTTTTCTATCGCTACCAATAAGTTAGAAAAATTTAAGGCTGGCGACACAAATCCCGAACAAAACTTTGACATCGAATTGTTTGCAAAATATTATGCGTTATTAGATTTATTTGGCAACGTTAATAGTAGCGATTGGCGACAAAGTCGGTTTTATTATAACCCTTTGACAATGAAGCTCGAACCAGTATTGATGCATTGTAATTCGCAGGTTGGTGCAGATGAAATTTCGGAGTTTTGTTTGATTGGCGATTTTAGTAATAAATCGGTTTCTTCGTCGGCAAATTTTGCTTTGGCGACACTTTTTGCTGATAAGAAATTTGCTGCTCTTTATATCTTTTATCTTAATAAATATTCTTCGCAAGGTTTTGTAAATAAGATACTAACAAATTTTTCTGTTTCGGTAAATGTTTTCGAGAAACAGCTTGCAAAAGAATTTCCGTACTATAAATTTGATTCGGAAAATTTCAGAGATAAAGCAAATTTAATTAAGAACCAAACGGATAAATTGCGAACAAAAATAGATGAGGAAAACTATTTTGACAAATTGCGACAAAATTTGAACGATGCGAAATTCAAATATTCGCGAAGCAAAGATTTTTCGCTTTTACCATTTATGGTCAATGCAAATTTTCTGGAAAAGCAAGAAGGCGAAAATCGTATTGCTATTAAGAATTATTACCCAACAGATATTGAGGTAGTTGGCTCTGGAGTGTCGGAAAACAAACCCGAACAAAATTTTGCAGACCCGATTGATATTCAGGCTTTTGTAATTGGGTCTGGAAATATGATTATAACGCTTCCAAGCGAGCATAAATATTTGTATATTAGGTTCAAAAACTCGAATAGGCTATCGGGGGTCAAAATTTCTTTGTTGAGTAGCGTTCCAGCAAATATTAGTTCTGCCGATAGCTATAAATTTGTAACCGATAACTCTGCAAATATCAGCGTATTAGACGATTCTGTAGTTTTCAGAAGTGCAATACATTACATCGATTCTGTAATTTTTTTCGATACCAAACGAGTCGTTGTTTTTGAGGCTGGAGCAAAAGTTGTTTTTAGCGAAAATGCTGGAATTATTTCGCATTCCGCAGTTTTTTGTCGTGGCACAAAAACCGAAAATGTGAGTTTTACTTCGTCGGGAAAGCAGTGTCTTGGGCTGCTTGTTGTTGCGTCTGAGAATAAATCTGTTTTTGAGAATACTGTTTTTTCTGATTTTCGTGGCGGTGCAAAATTTTGTCAAATCGAACCAACAGCGATTGCTACTTTTTATAAAACCCAGGTTGAGCTTAAAGGCTGTCGTTTTGAGGATATTAGAGCCAAAAATGCTGTTGAAATTTTTGATTCTAAATATGAAATTACCAACACCAAGTTTGAAGATATTAGAAAAAGTGCATTGAAAATAGAGTATTCGAGCGGTTATTGTTTCGATTTACGTTTCGATAAAATCAAACAATATGCAATTAATTCAAAATGGTCGGCTGTTGATATTTCGGAAACGCAATTTGAAGAAATTGGTAAAATTGCTGTTCGCGCACAAAAAAAGTCGAAGGTAACAGTTTTCGATTCCTATTTCATCGATTCGAGATTTGCGCTTGTTTCCATTGATGAGAGCAATATTTGGGCTTCGGATATTAAACTTATTGACTGTGATTATGGCTTGGTTGCCTATCAGAGAAGCAATGCTTATCATTCTTCATCACTGACAGTCAATAAGTTAGAGTATGAAAATATTTATCGTTTGCATCTTTTAGAAAACGAATCAGTGCTTTTCCTCGAAGGCAGAGAAATACGCACAAACCGTAAAAACATAACCCTAAAAGAGCTTCGTAAATAAGAACAAGGTTTGTTCAAACCCTGAATAATCATGTGTCGTTTGGTATATCAAAAACTATCATTTACAACTGTGTACACAAAATCTTAACCGACGATTTGAAAAATATCTTATTATATTTTAATATGTAAAATGAATTTAATAAAGTAAGCCATTAAAATTCCTAACTAAAACTAAA
>JAOZMU010000335.1 GCA_029934165.1 Bacteroidales bacterium | reverse complement strand
ACTACAAGCGAAAAGCCCGATAAGCCGCCCAAAAAAATATTTTTTTATGACCAAATCTTGCATTTCTACACTAAAAAATAATTTCTAATTCCATTAGTTTTTGTACTTTTGTTTCGAATAAACACATTGACTATAAGTCAACAATAAAATTGTATTTTTTTGTTGATTTATAACTTAATGTGAGCTTTGTGATTAAGCTATTTTACGTAAGATGCTATGTATAGAAATCTTTTTTACAATTAAGATTTTTGTAAATTGAAACAAAGTAAGGTCTAAGACCTATTTTTTTATGACGCGTCTAAGTAATGGAAAATTAATAATTAATAATTAATAATTTTGCTTACGCCTGATTTAGTTTTAGTTAGGAATTTTAATGGCTTACTTTATTAAATTTATTTTACTAAGCTGTGAATTAGCAACTTATGTTAATAAAAAGTGTAAGAACTTTTGTATGAGTACTTAATAATGGAAGAAGAAATAAAACAGGCATCTAAGAATAAAAACAAGGGGGTAATTTGGAAAATTATCTTGGGTATATTTGTGGCAATAACAATTTTTGGTAGTATTATTGGCTATTCGTACTACGAAAAAATTTTCAGTCCAAATGTAAACCTCGGTAACGCAAAGTCGGTAAATTTCCACATAAAGACAAACTCTAGCTACCAAGAAGTACTATCAGAGTTGAGAAAAAAGCGGATACTAAAAAGTATTAATTCATTCGATTGGGTTGCCGAAAAAAAGAATTATCCCTCTCAAATAAAGGCAGGAATGTACGTAATTCGCAACGGAATGAGTAATAATTCGCTGGTTGATTTATTACGGTCTGGAAAACAAAAGCCAGTTCGGGTTACGTTTAATAACGTGCGAATTATTAACGAATTAGCCGGAAAAGTAGCCAAGCAAATTGAAGCCGACTCTGCAAGCATTGTTGCAGCACTGGCAGATGCCGAGTTTACGAAAACAATGGGATACACTCCCGAAACAATTATATCTATTTTCCTACCAGACACTTACGAGTTTTATTGGAATACTTCGGCAAAAAAATTCGTAAATAAGATGTATAAATATCACAAAACATTTTGGACAGACAAGCGCAAAAATAAAGCGGAGTCCTTAGGGCTTTCGCCACTTGAAATTTCTGTGTTAGCTTCGATTGTACAGGCAGAACAGTCTGTGCATAACAACGAAAAGCCTATTATCGCTGGTTTGTACCTCAACAGACTAAGGAAAAAATGGGCACTCGAATCCGACCCAACATTGGTTTACGCACTGGGGGATTTTTCCATAAAACGCGTACTTGCTGCTGATAAAGAAGTTGACTCGCCATTTAATACGTACAAACATCCCGGTCTGCCACCTGCTCCAATAAATTTGCCTGAAAAATCATCGCTTATCGCTGTACTAAATTTCAAGACACACGATTATATGTTTATGTGTGCAAAAGACGACTTTTCTGGCTATCATTTTTTTTCCAAAACACTGAGACAGCATAAAATATATGCAAATCGGTATCATGCTGCACTTTCCAAACGAGGAATAAAGCGGTATTAAAATTGGAGTTTCCAGACCAAATTAGCCTAAACAATTAATAAAATTGCAGACATTTAAGTGCTATGCACTTTTTAATATTGAGGCAATGATTTGCTATTTGACTGAAAATCAGCAACAAACAGCAAATAATGGTATATGTTAATTTAATCTTCGTTCTAATAAGTATTTTAGTCGAAAAAAAACAATAATATTATAAATACTGCGGTAAATATTACGAAATACTTCCGCATCTAAAAAGTAAATTTTTATGAAAAATCAAAAGGAATTACTGAAGACTTTACGTGTAAAACTTGACGATTATTTGGAAAAAACAAATAATCAAATTTTTTTTAATAAATGCAAATTGTTTTTCGATCAAGTTGACCAAAAAAGGGAACTTTGGATTGATATATTAAGTAAAAACGATGAACAAGAGTTGCTTTTTGATGACGTTTTGGAATATGTTTTTGATGGTAAAAAAGGAAAATTCGGAAACGTACTTCGGGAACAATTTTCTGTTTTTAAAGATAGTTTTGACCACGGCACAATTATTGGTTATTATGAGAATTTTGTTGATATAGATGATTATGATTTTTTCATTAATTGCGAGTTATACAATATAAATATTTATATTCCAATATTCGCAAAATATGTTGATACTCTGAAAGTTGAATGCGCCAAAGACACCTCAAAAGTCAGTAAAAAAACAAAACACACAATCTCCAATTTGACGTTAGAAGCAGTCAATCATTCTATTATCGAAACGTTGGATACACTGCACAGAAGCGTAAGAGGACGGATTCCGGCAGAGTCCGAAATTAAGGCTATTAACGTGTTGCTCAAAGAAATGAGTAATCTTCCGCTTTCGTCTAACGATGATGATGAACTCCAAGAAAGATTTATTATGGGTTTTGAGGCGTTAAACAATGGCGATTTCCTTTTTCTTGATACACCATTATTAGAGATAAAAAAGGAAATTGAAAAACTTTTAGATATTACCACAAAAATTAACGAAATTAGTCTAACGAAAAAAATCTCCAACAACGACAAACGACAAATTGGAGTGTGGCTCGAAGGAATTACTAACATCTACAATAATAGCCTATTAAGTCTGACAGATGCGGACTTGGAGTTTAGAGAAGATTTCTATGAAGACATGGACGATGATGATGACATTGACGATGATGATGACATGGATTATATAGACGATGATGACATGACCGAATTTTGGGAAAATTTAGGCGATGATGGAGATGCAACCTCAGTACTTGAAGAAATACTTGGCGGCAGCCCAGAAGTGTTATTAAGACAAGGTGTAGTGATGTCGTCTTTGGCAGAATTTCTTGACTCTGACCCGCTTATAGTAACGCGCAAAAAAATTGAAGAGGTAATTCTTGGACACCTTGAACCTTATATTGTTGACATGCTTAACGACCTCAATATTACTGATGAAGAGGATAGAAAGTCCATTTCCGAAGCGTTAAACAAACCGACATCTAATAATTTCGGCAAAGAAATAAAAGGTAAGGTTATCAATTTATCTAAATTTAAAAACAAGGATTTGAATTAAGAAAATAATTCATAACACGTTTACATTGAATACTTTAACAATGTAAACGAGTTATTTTTTTGTATTTATTAATTCCAAAAAATAAAAATATGAATGCTTTTCATGCCTACGATATTAGAGGTATTTACAATAAAGATTTCGATAAAAATGACGCATATAAAATAGGCTATTTTTTACCAATACTATTAGACGCAAAAAAAATTCTTGTCGGAAGAGATGTTCGTACTTCATCGGAAGAGATTTTTGAATCGTTGAGTAAAGGCATAAACGATTGTGGAGCAGATGTTTATAACATTGGAATATCGACAACGCCGATGGTTTATTACGCAACAGCAAAACACAATTTCAACGCATCGGTACAAATAACGGCTTCGCATAACTCGAAGGAATACAACGGATTGAAAGTCTCGCGCGAAAATGCACTACCTGTGGGCTACGACACAGGTCTGAATGAGATTGAACGAATGATGCGCGAAGACGAAATTGTTGTCAAAGAAATACGCGGGCGAATATTTGATTTTGAGGTTAAAAACGAATATATTGCTTTTCTGAAAAAATATACTTCAGACTTCTCTAACCTTAAAATTGCTATTGATTGCTCCAATGGAATGGCTGGTTTGTTGATAAAAGATTTATTAGGCAATGCGCCAGACTATATCTACGAAGAGTTAGATGGCACTTTTCCAAACCACGAAGCAAACCCTTTGGTGCCGGAAAATGTTGCCGATTTGAAAAAATTAGTAACCCAAAAAAACAGCGACATTGGTATTATTTTCGATGGAGATGCAGACCGAGTAATGTTTGTCGATGAAAATTCGCGCTTTATTTCGCCAGACTTGATTATTGCGTTGATGGGGCATTATTTCCTCGAAGAACGTGGCGAGCAAGGTGCTGTTTTACAGGATATTCGCACATCAAAAGCCGTAGGCACATACCTCGAAAAAATGGGAGCTACCATGCACACTTGGCGCGTAGGACGAGCCTTTGCAGCGCATAAGCTACGCGAAATTGACGGTATTTTTGGCGGCGAACTGGCTGGACATTACTACTTTAGAGACTTTTTCTATTCAGATTCCGGAATGTTAGCCACACTAATAGTTTTACGCATAGTCTCTTCCTTAAAAGCAAAAGGTATAAAACTATCCGTAGCAATTGACAAAATTAGTCAATATGCGAACTCTGGCGAAATTAACTTTCGTATTGAGCAAAAAAAAGAAGCTATGGAAGCTGCAAAAGAATATTTCTTTGAGAACGAAAAACCTACTGCCTTCTTCGATTTCGATGGCTACCGACTAGAATTTAAAGATTGGTGGTTCAATATTCGTCCTTCTAACACAGAACCATATTTACGTTTACTTGCTGAGGCTAATTCCGAAAAACTACTATCCGAAAAAGTAAATACACTTAAAGAAATAATAGCAAAATTTAAATAAACATACAATAACATATTAGAATTTTATTAGAATATTATTGTTATTCACACAAAACTATTTACACTGAAAAAATATTATGCGTGAATTTACGGATAGTAAAAACAATTCGATAATAATTAGTTTTTTCAGGGCGGCTCGTGGGCTTTCCGCTTGTAGTTGCCTTGTGGCTTGCGTTTTTGGCAATGTCGGCGCAGGAGCTTCC
>JAOZMU010000334.1 GCA_029934165.1 Bacteroidales bacterium | reverse complement strand
AAACTAAATCAGGCGTAAGCAAAATTATTAATTATTAATTTTCCATTACTAATAAGTACTCTTACAAAAGTTCTTAATTCTATGTTAAGTGCATGGTACTTAATTTAAATAGTTTTCCAGACTTTCCAGTACAAAATGTTACATTATTTCGGTTTTGTTGAGGCTAATTTATTGTCTTTAGCTTTTATCACAAAACGAAAAACAAAAAATGTTCCAAACGAGATGGCATGAAATTTATTACTGTCTAATTATTAGCAACATAGGGCTTCAATTCATAACTTTCTTGGTGTTATCCGAAATATAATACCAGTCTATATCTGCTGAAAAACGGCTAATTATGGACGAAAATCATTTTTTTTCGATACCGAGCAACTTTTTATTTATTTTCTGTAAAACAAAAATATAAGCTGTACCGAATAAAAATATTTCCGTAAAGTATCTATATTACAAGTAATTATGTTATTTAAAATATAATTTACTTTAAGTCTGAAATGTATTTTTATGAGTTCGAGTAAATTTTGTTGAATAGCATAATTGAGCTAATTTTGCCACAAATTAAAATTGAAAAATTGAAAAAACGAAAACGAAATTATCCAACGTTTGAAAAAGTGTTAATTACAGACATTGGTGCTGAAGGAAAAGCAATTGCTAAGATTGTTTCGGAAAAATATCCTGATGGAATCGTTGTTTTTGTCCCAAAAGTAATCCCTGGCGATGTGATTGATATTCGGGTAATTAACAAACGAAAAAGTTTCATGGAAGGTGTTGTTACCAAGTTTCACGAATTTTCGGGGCAGCGTATTAAGCCATTTTGCGAACACTTTGAACTTTGCGGAGGCTGCAAATGGCAAAACCTTCCGTACGAAGAACAATTAAGGTTTAAACAAAAGCAAGTCGTTGATAATCTGCAACGTATAGCAAAAATTGAATTGCCGGAAGTTGCTCCAATTCTTGCCGCACCAAAAACAACTCTTTACAGAAACAAACTAGAATACACCTTCTCTGTGAATAGATGGATGGACGAAACTGACATGGAAATACCTGAAGAACAGCGAGAAAGACGCGCATTAGGTTTTCATATCCCAAAACGTTTCGATAAAATTTTGGACATAAATTATTGTCATTTGCAACCTGACCCCTCCAATCAGATTCGGCTTTTCTTGAAAAAAGTATGTTTTGAATTAGAAATTCCTTTCTACGACCAACGTAGGCACGAAGGACAAATGAGAAACGTAATTATACGTACTTCTTCGACAGGAGAGGTAATGGTTGTCGTAATTTTCTACCAAAACGAAAGTGAGCGTATAGAAAAAGTAATGAGCGCATTACGAGATAATTTCCCTGAAATTTCATCGTTAAATTATGTTGTCAATACCAAAAAGAACGACTCAATATCCGACCTCGACGTTGTTTTATTTGCCGGAAACGACAGCATTTCTGAACAGATGGAGGGATTGAAGTTTAAAATTGGTCCTAAATCTTTTTATCAAACAAACTCTGAGCAAGCCTATAATTTGTATAAAATAACCCGAGAATTTGCGAAAATTGAGCCAGAAGATACTGTGTATGATTTATATACAGGAACTGGAACTATTGCCAATTTTGTTGCGCGGTCTGCAAAAAAAGTTATCGGAATTGAATATATTTCGGAGGCTATCGAAGATGCAAATTTCAACTCTTCGTTGAATAAGGTTGAAAATACATTGTTCTTTGCCGGCGATATGAAAGACGTTCTTGTTTCTGAATTTATTGACAATCATGGAGTTCCAGATGTTATCATCACCGACCCGCCACGTGCAGGAATGCACAAAGATGTTGTCGGCGCAATTTTAAACGCAAATGCCAAACGCATTGTTTACGTAAGCTGCAATCCGGCTACGCAAGCTCGCGACATTGAAATGCTTAGTGCAAAATACAAAGTAACAAAAGTGCAACCTGTCGATATGTTTCCGCACACGCATCATGTTGAAAATGTGGTACTTCTTGAGAAAAAGTAAGTTTGAACTAAAACCTATTTTTTATGAAACGTTTAAGCTGTGAATTAGCAACTTTCGTTAATAAAAACGGAAAACTTTTGTAGGAATACTTATAAAAAAAACCTCTGAAAAAGATTGATTTTTCAGAGGTTTTTTATTGCGTCTTATTTTTCAACAAATTTGTTTAGAACGAAGATTAAATTAATCTATCCCATTATTTGCTGTTTGTTGCTGATTTTCAGTCAAATAGCAAATCGTTGTCTCAATATTAAAAAGTGCAAGGCACTTAGGACAATAATTTAATCTACCAACACCACTTTTTCGACATATTTTTTATCGCCAATGATGAAATTTACGTAATAAGTTCCCGGTGCAATTCCTTCTCCATTAAATTTAATCGAATGATTGCCAGCATCATGTCGTAAATTGGGTTGTAAAGTCTTTATTTTCACTCCATTCTGTGCAAACAATTCAATCTGCAACTCAGTTTCTTTTGCTAAATTGCAAGAAATAGTTGTCGATTCTTTAAACGGGTTTGGAAAGATATTGACAGAATGTTCAATATCTAAAGAGCTGTTTGATAGCGTGTTCCGAGCAAGAACAGCTTCTGTGTATTGCGAAAATTTATTTTCTACCACTCCAAAAGCCTCAGATTCCGATTTTGTCCAAACAACAGCAAAAACCGGGTATCTATAATCGGCAGAATACCAGTAGTATTTTTCCGTAACAGATTCCGTCGAATTGCACGCCATAACTTCTGTTGTAACAATCACATGTTTTACTCGTAATACGTTTGTTAGCACATTGTTAGGCAGAATAAGTGTTCCAAAACCATCTGCCTTGATGGTATGAGTACCGATAATATTACTTTCTGTTACATCGTAATAAACCCCACGACCAATAAAATCGCCTGCGTAATTATCGCCATAAGCAAACGGATAAACCATTTTTATCGGATTTTTCTCATAACTTATGATAGATTTTTCTGTAATTACGCCTGTTTGTTCAAGTTGCGCGTTATCATACGAAAACAGGAAAAAACTATTTTTGCTCTGTATCGCAACATCGGCACCAATATTTTTCAAATCATAAGGGATTTCTTCGATACCAGAAATAATTGTCGATTTTTCTTCTTGGCACGATAATACCGAAAAATCCCATACTTGATTTTCGCCACCTTCGCCCGGATTTACCCAAGTGGCTTGGTTAACTTTGTGTAAATCACCGCTTTCTAGGCTATGAATTTCTGCTGTCAAAACAACTTGGGCACTGGCAAGATTTATTATCAGCCAGAATAAAATGGATAAACTTAAATTTTTTTTCATGTTTTATGTTTTAAATTGTTATTAAATTAATTGTTATTAAATCTTTATATTTTAAGTCTTTAGGATATTGCGCTAATTGTTATGAAACTTATTTGTGCTTAGAACCATGTATTATTATGACCATTTTGCCACTCAAAAGGTTGCACGCAATTATGCAAAAAAAACTTAAATAACAGCAAAAAGTGTCGTTTATTTTTACGCTCCTACTTTTTTTCTTGCGTTGCCTTATAAAAATACGAAGCTGGTTTAATGATTGGGTCGAGGTCTATGTACTTGATTTCGAGTAGGTCATCAGAATTATTCATTTTGCCATAGAGCAAATTAAAATCCCAAATTTCATCTGTCAAAAGAGTGTCATTTTTGGTTTTTGCTACCCGCTTCCGATAAGTATTTAGAACTGTTGTTACTCCTTCAATATCTGTAATTTTCGCTGTGTAAAATGGCGCATCTTCGCATAAATCCTTAATGGTAAATTTATCTATATTTGAGATGCCGAGATACTTTATGTTCTGAAAATAAGAAACATACCTTTGAATTGATTTTTCGGATTCCTCGCCCAGTTGATTAGAATGAATAGTAAATTTGCCTTCAACATTTTCAATCATAAAACTATCTGGCTCTGGAATATTTGTTTTTACCTCTATTTTTTTTATCTGATTGGGCAAAAAATGAAAAATAGTTTTGTCTTTCCAAGCACGTTGGTCAACGACGAAAAAACTATTTAAGTCTGCCGAAAACCCCGGTATGTGCATTATCAACGGTTTTTCTTCATCTGCCGCAAGCATATATGTGCCAGTTTTACCAACAGAAACTGAACCCACTTTATATTTGCAAATCAATTTATTTTGGGTATAAATTCCGACCGCCGTAGAGTTGCTATTAATAGAGTCAATTACGCCCTTGATTTTTGACTCGGGCACTGGCGATTTCATTCGTAGATTCTTTATCGTCTTGAAAAACATAAACATAGCATAAGGACGAACTTTCAATCCGTTGCTAAGATGCCAGTTGTTGATGCTACGGGTCAAAATAATTGTATCATTGCCTCGACTTAGTATTATTTTATGCACAGAAGCAGTGTCGGTTACAACGTAATGCTCTTTGTAACTTACTGTTATGTCGTCAGAATTTAAAAAATGCCCCGCAGAAAAAGCGACAAGTATCAAAAAAAAAGTAATAAATATTGTTTTACGGTATTTCATTTCAAAAATATTTTTTGTTAATTTTTTAATTGTAGGTGCGTAAAGTTGATTAGCACTGTATGTTTAAACTCTCAATAAAGCTACGGAAAATTTTTCTTCAAAAATAGGTATTTGCAACCAAAAAATGGTTATTTTATTTTATATACCAGTGCTTGTTCATAAAAAATTTGTTTGTTTTGTCAAAACGCTTGCTACAACGGCGTTTTGCGGCAGGGATTGTAGCGGTAGCTTGCCGA
>JAOZMU010000333.1 GCA_029934165.1 Bacteroidales bacterium | reverse complement strand
ATTAACTTTAAAATAAATGACAACAAGCACACTGTTAAGTTTATTTTCATTCATTTATTATTATCTCGTTTCCAAATATTTTCTTTAATTCGTTATTATCTGTTTCTTTCGGAACTGCAATTGCTAATAAATTTCTGGGTCTTGACATTGCAACATAAATCATTCTTTTACTGTCATTTGGAAACTCAGTTGGCTTTACGCAATCATTAATAGAAATTTTTTGACCAGAACTATTATTGCTTAAAAAAAGCAACAAAGTATCAAAAGTTTTTCCTTTTACCTGATGTATCGTAGATATTGGAAATTGGTTTTCTATGTTTTTCGTATTATATAATTCAGCGATAGATGTTTCGTATGTTGCTTTACCTTGTTTTTGTTTTAACTTAAAATCAAGTTTTGTATCTAATTTAAAGAAGGCATTAATAAAATCTTCGGTTTCTGAATTCCAATCTTTCAATGATAAATCAAATGAAGGCAAATTATTTATAAATTCAATTATTTTAGAGTTTAATTGATAATCCTTTTGTAATTCAATTTCTTTTTTTCTTTGGTCTTCGTATTTAAGTTCTGGATATTTTATTCTTGATATTAATTTACGAATTGTATTAACTGCTATTTTTATCTCATTTTTTAATAAATGTTGTTTTGCGGAAATCAAAAGAATTGGAATATCAATTTTCCAATAATCCTTTGTATTACTGAAACCTAAAAGTTCATTTAATAATTTTCTTCCACGAACAACAATATGATTTTCTTTATATGGTTTTGAAAGTTCTATAAATTCTTTAACTATATTTATTTCTTTCCCTATTTCATACTTGAATACTGTTATTTTATTTGTTATGTCTGTAAGTGTTGAATTTATTGTTTTGTTACTATCTCGAAGAATAGAATACGTATTGATTATATTTTGTTCAGAACGTCTGCAAAATGTATAATCACAAGAAATCCAATTTTCGCTATTATCATATCGTTCAATAAATAAATCTGGACGAGCTTCTCGCCATTCGTAAAGACTTTGATAAGGGTCGCCAATTATTTCGATATTTTTTAACCCTAACTTGATTAGTTTATCAAAAATTGCAAAATGTATTTCTGATGTATCTTGTGCTTCGTCAAGAATAATTAATGGAAAACGTTTTATTAATGATTTTCCAATTTCAGGGAATTTTTCTAAAATTTGGATTGCTAAATATGCTGTGTCATTATTTGTTAAAAATCCGTTTTTAAATTGCCATTTTTTTAATGCTATACAATAATTGTTAAATTCATTTAAGCTACTTCCAGTAAGATTAGGCTTATTTCCATTGCTCAAAAACGAATTGTTTTTCGTTAATTGGATGCTTGAAGGGAAATAACTAAATCTTATTGGTCTTTTGCCTATTTTATAACGAAACAAGAATTTTAATTCAAATTCATCTAATATATTCTGTTTATCTAATATCGTAGGTCTCGTTATTTCAGGATAAAGCAAATGATAATTAGGCAAAACGATATATTGATTTATAAAACTATCAATTGTTGAAACTAAATGAGGATATGTAATAAATTTTCCCGAAAAAGACTTATATTTTTGGTTTATTTCATCTTTTGCAATGTTTGTAAATGACAGACAAGCTACACCAGAAAAATTGCTTACACTCTCAATAGTTTCTTTTGTTAATGATTGTAATTTATATGCAATAGACGTAGTTTTCCCACTTCCTGGACAAGCATTTAAAACGACTTTACCACGAGCATCTAAATATCTATTTATTTCATCGTTTTTTTCAAACATATTTAGCTTGTTATGTGGGTTAATGCTTTACTTATATACTCAGGAATAATAAAGTTTAATTTAGCATCTTCAATATTGTCATTTATGTGAATTGCAAAATCTTGGGCAAATTCAGCTTTTGTTGGTAAACTTTTCCATAATAATAGTGCGGTTTTAAAACGTTGTTTGTCATTTAGTTTGTCATCTGTTAGTGCTAATGTATCAATATACTCTACTATTGATTTAATTTTATTTTCTTTCTCAGTTTCAACGTATTTAACAAGGAAATTATCCTTAAATTTTGACTTTTCTTTGTTGATGTTGCATAGAGCAAGCTCAAATTCAAATGTTTTAAGTGCTGTTTCAATTAGAATATCATCTATATTATTTTTTGCTGAATTTAGATTTTTTATTCTGCTATTAGCTTCTGCTTTGATTATTTCGTCGTATAGCTTATTTAAGTTTTCATAATCGTTTTTGAT
This sequence comes from Bacteroidales bacterium, assembly GCA_029934165.1. Classification (GTDB taxonomy): domain Bacteria; phylum Bacteroidota; class Bacteroidia; order Bacteroidales; family JAOZMU01; genus JAOZMU01. The sequence continues at coordinate 2,503 of JAOZMU010000333.1, read as the reverse complement.
TAGATTTTTAAACGAGAATTCAGTTTCTTTTGACTTTGGAAATTGGTCTTCGTCTGTGATAATTGAGACCTTTTTGGACAAGTTTTTGTTTTTATCAGATGAATTAAATAAATGAATAAACGGATAAAATGATGTTCCTTTTACATTTACTAATTCAATTTGATAATCATCAAGAGAGTATCCTTTAACAGAACAAAATGCAGGAATTAATAATTTTTCCGAAATTCCTTCAACCATAAGGATTGATTTTGCAAAAAATAATTGTGATTTTGTTACGTCAATATATCGTTCTAGTTGTTTTTTCCTTTTCTTAAAACCAGCATTTTTTAGTTTTTTCTTCTTAGTTTTGTCTTCTATTATTTTTTCTTCTTCTCTTTCTTTAAAGCAATCACTTACTTTATACGCCAGATTATCTAACAAAATTAAATTTTCAAATTTTACTTTTGATGTTAATGTTGGTGAATGGCTTGTTATAAAAAGCTGACTGTTTTCTTCGTTGTTCGTTTTTTTTAGAAAATTGTATAAATTCAATTGCAATTGAGGGTGTAAATGTGCTTCGGGTTCTTCTATTAACAACGCAAAATGAGATAATTTATCATTTTTAACTTTCTCGTTAATATCGCTCAGAACAGTTGCAATATATATCATATTATTGTGTCCCAAACTGTTTTGAAGAAGATTAAATCCATTATTTTGAAGCGTATCATCACTGTTGAATGGTAAAAATGGTTTTATTGAATTTAAAATATAATTTATGTTTGTTTCAGATATTTGTAAATCAATTTGTTCTTTTTCAAAGATTTTATTAATTCCAATTAGCTTTTTATTAATATTTTCTTTTGTTGTTTTAACTTCCTGTTGTTCTAATAAATTTTCATTTGCGGTATTAATTATTTTGGTGTATTTCTCTTCTGTTTTATTTTTGCTAACGGCTTGTTTTATTACACTTCCTAAAATATTACTTCTTGTGCTTAATAAATCTTTCGTGCTATCTCTTAATGCCCCCAAATAGTAATGTTGAAAAAGTTCAAAAGTATTAAAATCAGCTTTTTGCCCGTCCCCAATTCCTGTGGAATAGTTAAATAATGGGTATTTATTTTCTCTAATTTCGTAAGTTAAAACAATTTTAGCATAAGTATCTTCTGGTTTTTTGGTAAAAACAACAAACTCGTAGAAAGCCCCCTTTTGTTCTTCGGATAATCCTTTGAAAATGTATCGAATTTCAATTTTCTTTTCTTTTATTCCGCTTTCAGTATTTATGAAAAAGTCATCATCTGAAATTGTAATGTCTTTTTGTGGTTTTCCTAAATTATATAAAACTCTTATCGCATCAATCAAGGCAGTTTTGTTTTTTCCGTTCTCACCAATAATTATATTTATATCAGGTGAAAAATTCACTGTTAAATTTTTTATTCCTTTATAATTTGATATTTCAATCTCTGATATATACATAATTTATTAATTGTTGATTTTGCGATTAAACTTAACGGAAATGTGCTTATGCTGTTTTTTTATTTTTTTTGTTTGGTGGGAGCGAAGCGACCAGCCAAACAAAAAAATAAAAAAATTGCATTAAGCACAATGTTAAGCATATTGTTTTTATTCATTTACAGCGAGTTAAGCAAAGCAATTATATCATCGCCGTATTTATCTATTTTCTTTTTGCCAAATCCTTTGATGTTTTTGAAATCATCAAGTTTTTCAATATTTTGTTTAGCAATAGTTATCAATTCTTTATCGTGTGCAACTACATAAGTTGGAACATTTTCAATTGCCGACTTATCAGCTCTCCATTTTTTTAGATTATCATATATTTCTTGTTCTTTTTCAGTTAATTCCGTTTCTGTTGAATATGATAATTTTTCTTTTGTTGTATCAACTTGTTCTGTATATGTTACAACTACCGACCAGAAATTTAATTTATCTACTTTTACTAAACTTGCAAAAGTATCGGCTACTTTTTTGTCTGTCAAAAATTCGTTTATCCTGTTTTCATCAGAAATTAGATGTTCTTTTGATAATCTTATGTGAAAAGTTTTTATTTTCATTTTATCTGTTTCTTTGTTTATTATTTGCGTATAAAAATAAACTCACCGCCTTCATCGCCTGCATTTTGAATTGTTCCAAATTGTGGTTCTGTTGTGCTGTTATTCATTACTGCAATTCTAAAACTTGCGAAAAGTTGGTCGGCCGAAATGTATTTTTCGGTATTTTCATTTAGTCTTTTAACGAGATATTGCAAAAATACACTTTTATCAGGAACTTCTTTTAAATTTCCGCTTGTCATTGCTGTTTTACTCGGTAATTCATACAATTTATTTATTGCTGGTTGTGCGTCTGAAAATGCACTTCTTGTTTTAAAAATACTTCCACTGAAACAAGCATCAGCAATTAAAAGTGTATGTTTTGATTTTATACTGCTCATATAATCGCTTATACGACTGTTTCCTATCCAAAAAGCTGTGCTGTTTTTCCTTGCGTCTGTTGGCAACCAGTAACCTAA
>JAOZMU010000332.1 GCA_029934165.1 Bacteroidales bacterium | reverse complement strand
TACATCTGCAACAACTTGATACTCAAGGTGTTATTGAAGTCAGAAACTTGAGTTAATATAATAAAATGACGTAGTAGTATAAAAATAAGTATAGGCGATTTCGTTTTTTGTAAATTTAAAACACTCAAAAACGTAATGCACTGATTAACAATTAATTTCTGGCACTTTACATAAATATTTACACATGACACTACGTAGCATTTTCTTTGTGATATTCGCATTTTCATTTATAAGCACACAGATAAAAAGCAGCTTTGCTCAACAACAATCTCTTCAAAACATCGACAGCCTATTGGATATACTGAAAGACACCGATGATTTACATAAAGCTCAAATATACACACAATTAGGCGGTATGCACAATCATATTGAGCTGCAACAAGCACTTGAATATAACCAACAAGCGTTTCAAATATTTTTCAGTTTAAATAATGATGATGGCATGGTTATATCACAACTAAATTTGGCAATTATTTTCGGTAAACAAGGCAACTATTTTTTAGCAAATAAGCTGCTGATTAAGGTTCTCAAAAAAGCCGAACAAAAAAAAGACAGCCTTCTTATCGCAAAAGTTGAGATGAATTTTGGACAAATTTCTATTACACAAAACGACTATTGGCTAGCTTCTAAATCTTTGAATCGAGCACTTGATATTTTTCAACGAAATGGTACTCCGTATCAACAAACTGAAGTCTTGCAGCTTCTCGGTCAGCTAAATGTGAATCGGCAGCAATACGATTCTGCTCGCACTTTTTTTGAGCATGCGTTAGAAATTGACGAGAAAACTGGCAATATTGATGGAATTATTCAAAGATACCGTAGCATAAGTAAACTATATTATTTTGAGAAAAACTACCAAAATTCTCTACTATTTCTTTTCAAAGTTCATGCGGCAATAGACTCTACTGTTAGCAATCTTTTTGCGCAAAATTGTCTTGATATTGCTTTGGTTTACAGCGATATGCAGGAAAATGACAAGGCAATTCGTTATGCACAACAAAGCTATGCACACGCTGCAACTTCGGGTGTGCGCCCTGTTCGGATGGCTGCTGCTTTGTTGCTGTCGAAACTAGCAATTTCGAGCGATGATTATAAAAAAGCATATCAATTTTCTAACGAGTATGCGCTGCTTAAAGATACTTTAACAGGTCTTGAAATTCGTCGGCGAATAACGACAACAAAAGATGCTTATGAGATTGAAAAAAGACAAAATATGATAAAAAACCTTGAGGAAGAGAAACGGAAAAATGAATTAATAATAGAAAAAGGTAAAAACCTTAGAATATTTATCATTTCAATTCTTGGTTCTGTTTTGCTCATCGGAATAATTTTGTGGCAGAGGTATCAAAAACGTTATCAAAATCTGGAAAACCAAAACCTAAAGACCGAGCTAAACTCGCTTCGTAACCAAGTAAATCCGCATTTTTTATTTAATACTTTAAATAACATTTACGTACTTACTCGTATTGATGTGAAAAAAGCTGCTCAAACAATTTTAATGCTATCCGATTTAATGCGATACCAATTATACGAATGTTCCAAAGAACGCGTACCATTAACATCGGAAATTCAGTACATAAAAAACCTAATTGAGCTTGAACAACTTCGCCATACAAACCTATCCATTACATTTAAAGTGGACGGCGCGATGAATAACCACACAGTACCACCTTTTTTATTTGTCCCATTTTTAGAAAATGCGTTCAAACATGGCTTTTATATTCCAATAGATTCGTTTATATTTGTAGAAATGAAGCTCACGTCCAATGCCCTTTCTTTTGTCGTCAAGAACACAAAAAAAGAAACTGAACCTGTAAAACAAAAAGATGGCGGAATCGGACTTACCAACATCAGGCGTCGTCTTGTATTGATGTATCCGCAACGCCATGAGTTGAGTATCAGCGACAAAACGAATGTTTACAAAATCCGAATGGATTTGAAACTTTAGATTTATACGCACTAAAAACCACAATCATTGCGTATATTTTGGATTTTTGGCACGAGCAAAATATGAACCATGAGCAGTTTTTCAGAGTTGTATCTGGACAACATTGTGATTGCAAAAAACTATTAGATATGAAATGTATAATCATTGATGATGAACCTCTTGCAAGAGAGGGAATGAAAATGAATTTGGCAGATACTCCGAGCTTAGAGTTAGTGGGAGTGTTTGAAAATGCTGTTCAGGCAAACGAATTTGTACAAAACAACGAAGTCGATTTGATGTTTCTTGACATTCAAATGCCAGAAATTACTGGGTTAGATTTTATAAAATTACTTCGTAATCCACCTATGGTAATTATTACTACTGCCTTTCAGAATTACGCTCTTGAGAGTTTTGAGCTTTCTGTTGTCGATTATCTGGTTAAACCTATTAATCCTGAGCGTTTTATCAAGGCTGTTAATAAAGCTGATGAGATTTTTAACCTACGCAAAATTGCGAGCAGTACGAAACAAACAAAACCTCAGCCTGCCACACAAAAAGACGATTTTATTTTCGTGAAAGCCGACCGTAAATATGTCAAAGTAAAATTCGACAACATTAATTACATTGAAGGCTTGAAGGACTACGTAATAATTCATACGGATAACGACCGTATTATTACAGCCATGAATGTAAAAACAATTGAAAATCAACTTCCTTCCGATGTGTTTTTTCGTATAAATCGCTCTTTTATTATTAATATTAATCACATCAAAGAGGTTGAGAATAATTCGGTTAAGATAAAAAATAAAGAAGTTCCGATTGGAAATTCGTATAAAAAAGATTTTTTGGAGCAGGTAGTCATAAAAAAACTCGTGAAAAGATAAGTCGATATACTAAGTAAATTTAACAGTATTCGGGACGTGCCTTGATGTCGCACCACGAATAAAAACAAACTAAAAATATTTGGAAATTATGATATATTATTTAATTGCTATTAGCGTAGTTGCTGTTTTTATGTTTATGCGCGATAAGAATTTGGCTGTGAGGCAACAAAGGCGGATTCCGGAAAACACACTGCATCTGTTTGAGCTTGCTGGCGGTGTGTTTGCAATTGTGTTTGCGATGCACTTGATAGGGCATAAAAATAAAAAGCAATCATACTATCTTAAAACATATTCCATTGCTATTATCTGGGTGATAATACTTTACTGGATACAATAAATTTATTATGCATCGTTTTTTGTTGATATTACTCGTTGTTTTTTTTGTCGATGCAAATTGCATTTCGGCACAAGGACAACGTGTCTTTAAAACAGTGCCAAAGACTGATTCTACAGCTTGTGCCGATTGTGATGACCCGATAAATTATGCTCCGCTAGTGGCGGGACATACGCCGCTGAAAAATGTACGTATTGTGATACACATTTTGCAGCGTACAGATTCTGTGGCAAACTTTGAAAATACGCCAAAAGATATTATATGGATAAATTTTTTGGCACGCCGGGTTAACCTTGTGATGAGTTGTCTTGATACGATGCAATTGCCGACAGAGTCGCCATACATACGTGATACGCGCATTCGGTATGTTGTGGACACAATTTATTTCCACCAGAATAACATAGATTGGGATATGTACTGCCCAAAACATTCGAGCAAAAAATGCAAACTAAGGTACAGCAAGGGAAAATCTCTCTACCGAAAATACGTAATAGACGACAAAAATATGGTGCATCGTGATTCGGCGATACATCTTTTTTGGGGCGAAAATTCGGCAGGGAAAGGAATGGCGAGTGGTATCGGCGATAAGAAATGGATTATGATTTGCGGCTTTTACGTAAACTACATAGAACTACATAATTTTTGGACTACTAGCGGGTTGTTTCGGCACGAACTAGGGCATTCTCTTGGTTTATTTCATACCTCAAGTGGTAGCGATAAATGTGATGACACGCCAAACCATAAAACAGGATGGGACTCTAAACCGCCCGCAAACAACATGATGGATTACAATTCATCGAAAAAAGCATTGACAGAATGCCAAATCGGAAGAATGCACTACTACCTTACAGGCAAGGCAGGTACGGTGGGTGATGCATTGATACGCGACTTTTGTGTGTACGACAGTTCGACAATAGTTATCAGGAACGGTGAGGATTATTTGTGGAAGTGCGAAAAATACTTAAAGGGAAATTTGAAAATTGAGGCAGGAGCAACACTGACAATAAAATGCAAAACATCGTTTCCTCGTGCTGGTCGGCTGATAATCGAAGAAGGCGGAAAGTTGATTTTAGATTATGGCATTCTCACAAATGTATGCGGCGATATTTGGCACGGTGTCGAAATTGTGGGCAATAGGTCGGCACGAAAAAAGCCTATACGCAATGGTATTATCGTCATTAAAAATGGCGGAAAAATTGAGAATGCCATAAATATACCAAATAAGTAAACGTTATGATAATCAGTTTATTATAACGTTTTATTGATGCAAAAATTATAAAATTATTATATTGTCAATATTTTTCATAGCCGTCATCGGTTTTGTCTTTGTCTGATAAATTAAATTTAAATCATTTGTTTTTTTTGTGTACCTGCCAATGAATTAAGACAATGATTAAAAACCATATCATCAGGTTGATGTCAGTCATTTTTTGCTTGCTTTGTTGTGCAAAAACAAGCAAAAAATGCCCGTCACAAGTAGCTTTTAGATAGCATTAATTGAAAAAGTTACAATATGATAATTTATCAGCGTAAATAATTAAAACAAAGTGTAATTAGTAAAATGAATTTAATAAAGTAAGCCATTAAAATTCCTAACTAAAACT
>JAOZMU010000018.1 GCA_029934165.1 Bacteroidales bacterium | reverse complement strand
TGATTTAGTTTTAGTTAGGAATTTTAATGGCTTACTTTATTAAATTCATTTTAGTAAGAGTACTAAAACGCTTGCTACAAAGGCGTTTTGCGGCGGGGATTGTAGCGGTAGCTTGCCGAAGTGGTTTGCGTGTTTTGGACGGGTTTTAAGAGCGACCAACGGAAGCTCCTTAAAACCCGATTCCAAAACCGCAAACCACAAGGCGACTACAAGCGGAAAGCCCACTTAGCCGCCCTAAAAAAACTGTTTGTTGTTAGGTTTTTGTTTCTGCCCTGTAAAAATACGTATCACGCTTTTTTAATGCAAGTAGATTTTTATGAACAACCCTGTATCCTGTCTTTTTTAAGGATTGCCAATAAAACTTGAGTATTTAAAGCTAAATTTTCTACTCAATAAAATGTGGCGTTAGTGTCTGCTGTACGATGAATGCACTGGTGCTTTAGGGTTTACGAGTGGATTTTCTGTAATCTTCTTGTACATTTTGCGGTTTTCAAAGACATCGCAAGCTGTGTATAAAGCCTGTCTAAACGAATCGGCAGAAGCTTCGTTTTTTCCCGCGATTTTATACGCAGTTCCATGAGCCGGCGACGTGCGTACAATAGGCAAGCCTGCGGTGTAATTAACCCCAGTATCAAATGTTTGAGCCTTAAATGGTGCAAGTCCTTGGTCGTGATACATTGCTAAAACTGCATCGAAATTTCTGAACGAAGCGGAGCCGAAAAATCCATCGGCAGGATATGGTCCAAGAGCAATAATTCCCATTTTGTTGGCTTCTTCGAGTGCTGGAATTATGATATTTTTTTCTTCCATTCCGATTACTCCATTATCGCCGGCATGTGGGTTGAGACCAAAAACAGCAATTCGTGGTTTGCGTACTCCAAAATCTATGCGCAAACTCTCTTCTATGATTTTTAATTTTACGATAATATTTTCAACTGTAACATATTTAGAAACCTCAGAGAGAGGCACATGACCAGTCAAAACACCAATTTTAATCTGCTCACTGAGCATCAACATCAAGACATTTTTTGTTTTAAATCTATCGGCAAGATATTCGGTATGTCCCGGAAAATTAAACTTATCAGACTGTATGTTATGCTTTTGTATTGGTGCTGTAACGATTACGTCAATCAATCCGCTGTGCATATCCGCCACAGCCTTTTCTAAAGCTTGAAAAGAACCAAGTCCTGCCTCTTCAGATGGTTTTCCGAGTTCTACGCGAATATTATCGTCAACACAATGAATTATGTTGACGCGTTTTACATCTGCCTCTGTTGCATCTTTGATGTGATTAAAGTTGAAGTTATTGATATTCAATGTTTTACGATGATAAGCTCCAACTTTTGGAGAGCCGTAAACTATTGGTGTACAGAAATCTAACATTCGAGAATCGAGAAATGTTTTTATGATGATTTCGTAGCTAATTCCATTTATGTCGCCATGCGTAATTCCGACACGTATTTTGTTTTCCATTTCTGGTTAAATTTAAGATATAAGTAACATAATCTTAGTCTCTATTATAAAGATAGTTACGCAATAAACATTACTATTTATTGCGTCTTAGATGTGCAATAATTTTTAAGAAAATCGAACATGAGCCTAACCCCAAAGCCGGTACCTCCAATACCTTGATAGTTTTTCTCTTTTGTGGTAAAGGCTGGTCCTGCAATGTCGATATGAAACCATGGATAATCGGTAAAATGTTCGAGGAATTTTCCGGCAAGACTTGCGCCTGCGTCTGGTCCGCCAAGGTTTTTCATGTCGGCAATTGGCGATTTGAGTTCTTCTGCAAACTCCTCAAAAAGCGGGAAACGCACCAATCTTTCGTAAGTTTTTTCGCCACTTTGAAGCAAAGCGTTGGCAGTTTTTTCGTTGCCATTTCCCATGAAAACGGCAGCCAATTCCCCGATTGCGCGAAGTGCTGCACCTGTCAGTGTAGCAATATCTATTACCAATTCTGGCTCGTATTTTTTCGCATAACTTAAAGCATCTGCCAGAATTAATCGTCCTTCGGCATCGGTATTTATAACTTCAACGGTTGTGCCATTGTGCATTTTGATAATTTCGTCTACGGTATAGGAGTTTGAAGAAATATGATTTCCGGCAGCTGGTACTAAACCAATAATATGAAGTGGCATTTTACTCATTGCCACCGTTTTAAGTGTCGAAATAACAACAGCTGCTCCGCTCATGTCGCATTTCATATTTTTCATAAAACCTCCTGTTTTGAGGCTATAACCGCCTGTGTCAAAGGTTATTCCTTTTCCAACAAGCACAATTGGCTTTTTGTTAATTGCATTTTCTGGTTTCCATTCAATAATAGTGAAAGTCGGCGATTGTGGGCTTCCTTTTCCAACAGTTAAAAGTCCATTCATACGAAGGCTACGCAATTTTTGCTCGCCCAAAATTTGTACGCTACAACCATGTTTTGTGCAAGTTTCCGATGCCGAAGCTGCAAGCGTCAACGGATTTACGGCAGAAGCTGGCTCGTTTACCAAATCGCGACAGTAATAAACAGATTCTATAATTTGGTTTAACTCAACTACTTTATCATCTTTTAGCTCAGGAGAATACATTATAATTTTGGAAAGCGAATTTTCTTTTTTTGCTTTCTCTTTAAAATATTTTGTAAACTGATAATTACTAAGCGCAAACCCCTCGGCTAACGAAAGTAAACCATTCTCGTTGTCGTCTTGGACACGCAAGCAAATAGTTTCGACTTTATGCCAATTTAATGGTTTTTGAAGAGCATGAGCTTTTTTTCGTAAAAACTCATTCAACTTATTATCGCTAAGGTTTGAGTCATAGGCTATTATGAAAAGAAAATAATCGTACCTGTTTATCGGAACGAATGGAAGTTTTTGTGCTACCGATTTTTCGATATACGCAACTTCGGTGTTATTAAAACCAAAATCCGACCATTTTGCATCAACAGGTGCAGCAACGATAATCGTAGTATTTTCTGGTATTGTAGTCGATTTATATAATAATTTATTCATATAATTATAGTTTAAAATTTACAATTAAATAAAAGTAAGCACAAGGTGCTTTTTATAAAAAATAGTTTTGTATTGATAATCACCAATAAACGAAAAAACATCGCCAAAGCAATGTTTTCCGTAATAAACAAACTAAATGCCCTGCATTTTTTAATATTGAGACAATTATTTACTATTTGACTGAAAATCAGCCACAAACAGTAAATAATGGTATATGTTAATTTTATCTTTGTTCTAAGGAAAAAAATTATAAATTTAGGCGTTATTCTGCAAGTGCTTCCATGAGTTCGTCTGTCAATTCCATGTTGTGAAAAACATTCTGAACATCGTCATCTTCCTCAAAAGCATCTGTCATTTTCATGATAGATTTTGCAGAATCAATGTCCGTTTGCGTTGTTGTGTTCGGAATACGCTCAAGTGTAGCATTTTCGGCTTCGATTTTCAATTCTTCAAGTTTTTTTTGCATTGCCCCGAAATCCTCTAACGCTGTCGTAACAATTATCACGTCATCTTCAAAGCTAACGTCCTCAGCACCACCATCTATAAGTTCGAGTTCGAGTTCATCTTGGTCTAAATCGCCTTTCGGAATAGTGAAAACGCCTTTTCTATCAAACAAAAAGCTCAACGACCCATTTTTTCCGAGGCTTCCGTTTCGTTTGTTAAAAATAGCGCGAATATTCCCAACAGTCCGTAAGTTATTGTCAGATAGGCATTCAACAAAAAAAGCAACGCCTCCCGGACCATAACCCTCAAAAGTTACTTCATCAAGACTTGCAGTATCTGTGTTAGCTTTTTTGATGGCTCTTTCGATGTTGTCTTTAGGCATATTTGCGCCCTTAGCGTTCTGAATAGCAAGCCTTAACCGAGGATTTGCTTCTGGGTCTGCATCGCCCTCTTTGACAGCTATCATTATTTCTTTAATAATTTTCGAGAAAACCTTAGATCGCTTTGCATCTAAAGCTCCTTTTTTACGTTTGATTGTTGACCACTTACTATGTCCCGACATATATTTGTGTTTTAAACGTTAATATACAATTACTTACATTGTTTTTTGTGTTACGTAAGTCAAATTCGTTTTTACCTAAGAGCGGTAAAGATACAAATTCAAAATTTATTATTTCGTATTTCTGAAAATTTTTGTAGTCATGTCGATATCAAGACGAAAAGTATCGTCAATTTATATACACCAATTTTTATGGCAAAAACTTTAGCTCCAATAATTTGGTAGAATATTCAAGTTGAATTAACTTAGTAAAATGAATTTAATAAAGTAAGCCATTAAAATTCCTAACTAAAACTAAATCAGGCGTAAGCAAAATTATTAATTATTAATTTTCCATTACTAATGCACTTAAATATTAAATAATGAAACTATTCTCTATTGAAACAGGAAATTTTTACATCGACGGCGGTGCTATGTTTGGCGTTGTCCCGAAGGTGATTTGGCAGAAAATTTATCCGGCAGACGAAAAAAACCAATGCAACCTTGCAATTCGCTCTATGTTAATTGATTGTGGCGAGCAAAAAATACTCATCGACACAGGTATAGGCAACAAACAAAGCGAGAAGTTTTTTCGGCACTATTACCGAAATGGTAAAGCATCGTTGATTTCGTCGTTGGCAGAAGTTGGATACAAGCCAGAAGACATTACAGACGTGATACACACACACTTACACTTTGACCATTGTGGCGGTAGCGTGGTTTACGACAAGGATAATAAATTGGTAACAGCCTTTCCGAATGCTACATATCACATCAGCAAGCTACAATGGGAAACCGCCACAAAACCAAACGCTCGCGAAAAAGCATCGTTTCTTTTAGAAAATTTTATGCCAATTCAGGAATATAGGCAACTGTCGTTAGTCGAAAACGAAGGCGAATTATTTCCCGGCGTTGAGCTTCGTTTTTTTCACGGACACACTGCTGGACAAATAGTTCCGATTGTTCACACTCCAAAACAAACAGTGGTTTTTGGCGCAGATTTACTGCCTCTTTCGGCACACATAAAACTTCCTTATGTGATGGCATACGATATGCACCCGCTAAAAACGTTGGAAGAAAAGGCGAAAATGTTAAAAGAAATTCATGCCAATAATTATGTGTTATTTCTTCAGCACGACATAGCCACTGAGTGTTGCACACTGACGGATTCTGAAAAAGGTCTTGTACTGGATAAAAAGCTGACAATCAAGGATATTTAAGATTTCAGAAACTACTACTTTTAGATTTTACAGGCAGTTTTTGAATTTATTTTTTAATGCCCAAGAGTTTTACAAAAGACAATTATAATTATGAAAATATTAGCTATTAACGGAAGCCCACATAAAGAAGGGAATACGTTTCACGCAATAAAATTGGTTACTGATGAACTTGAAAATGAGGGCATTGAAACGGAAATTGTTCAAGTTGGAAACAAAATAATACGTGGTTGCGCAGCCTGCTACCGTTGTACAAAAAACCGCGATGAAAAATGCGTTTTACCCGATGACAATGTAAACGAGTGGATTCAGAAAATGAAAAACGCCGATGGAATAATTATCGGTTCGCCAGTGCATTATGCGGCTATTAGCGCAACATTAAAATCGTTTCTCGACAGAGCTTTTTATGTTTCTGGTGGCAACAGCGGAATGTTTCGGCACAAAGTCGGGGCAGGTTTAGTTGCGGTACGGCGTTCTGGCGGAATGCCGGCTTTCAACGAGTTGAATAACTACCTCAACTATTCCGAAATGGTTATCGCAACGTCTAATTATTGGAATGTAATTCATGGAGCTACTCCTGGTCAAGTGCTACAAGATGCTGAAGGTGTGCAAATTATGAAAACACTTGGTCGAAATATGGCATGGATAATGAAAGTTATAGAAAACAGTAAAGAAGGCATTAAAACTCCAGAAAGAGAGCGCAAGGTTCACACTAATTTTGTAAGATAAGTTTTATATGTAGATGTGCAAAATAAACGACACTTTTCGATGATTATTTACTTGAATATAAGGCACATATAATTTTATGCCAATTACACTTTTTACTTATTTTGATTCATTCGTCAACGTATAAAAAACGCTGTCAAATTAATTTAACTATATTTTCCACCATGACTAAGAGCGATAAAACAAACAAAAAAGAAAGTACTGAAAATTTACCACGCATTATACGTCAAGGCAATATAACGTTTGATAGATTTCGTGAATATCCTGTCTATGATGAAGATTTGGGTGTTTTTTATAGCCCAAAATCTACGAAATGTCGCTTATGGTCGCCGACTGCCAATGAGGTGAAAATCAGGGTTTATGAAAAAAGTACTGGTGGAAAAGCAACAGAAACATACAATTTATCGTTTGCTGAAAATGGCTTATGGTCAATAACGTTAGAAGGTTACTATCTTGGAAAATTTTATACTTTTCAAATACGAGTTGGTACAACTTGGCTTCTCGAAGTACCAGATTACACCGCAAAAGCTGTCGGTGTAAACGGCAAAAGGGGCGCGATAATTGACATTGAGACAACAAATCCAAAAGATTGGAATCTCGACCAACGTCCTGAATTACTGTCATTTGCCGATACTATCATTTACGAAGCGCATATTCGCGATTTGACGATGCACAAAAATTCTGGCATTAAAAACAGAGGTAAATTTCTTGGTCTGACAGAAGAAAATACAACAGGACCCAACAAAGAAAAAACGGGACTTAGCCACTTGAAAGAACTGGGTATAACACACTTACACCTATTGCCTATTTTTGATTTTGCAACCATAGACGAAGCTCAACCACAAAAAGCTCAATATAATTGGGGTTACGACCCGCAAAATTACAACGTACCCGAAGGCTCATACGCAACAGATGCCTACGCTGGCGATGTGCGTATTTGCGAGCTGAAGCAAATGGTGCAAAAATTACACAAAAATAATATCCGCGTAGTTATAGATGTTGTTTATAATCATACTAGTGCGACTGAAAAATCTGTTTTCAATCAAATAGTTCCAAACTATTTTTATCGACAAGATGCAAATGGTTGTTTTTCAGACGCATCGGGTTGTGGAAATGAAATTGCCTCAGAGCGCGAAATGGTTCGTCGGTTTATTGTAGAATCGGTAACATTCTGGGCAACAGAGTATCACATTGATGGTTTTCGGTTCGATTTAATGGGAATTCACGATATTGAAACGATGAAGGAAATTCGTGCAGCTCTGGATAAAATCGACCCAACTATTTTGGTTTATGGTGAGGGCTGGGCTGCTGGAACATCGCCTTTTCCCGAAAACGACCGCGCAGTAAAAGCTAACATTAACAAAATCAGCGGAGTAGCAGCTTTCAACGATGACCTTCGCGATGCTGTAAAAGGGCATTGGTCGCACGTTAAAGAGCGTGGTTTTGTCAGTGCAAAATCAAATATGGAGCAAAGTGTACGTTTTGGTGTTGTGGGTGGAATTACGCATTCGCAAATAGATTTCGCGAAGGTAAATTACTCAAATTCAGCATGGGCAAACAGCCCGTTACAGTCGATAAATTATGTTTCGTGCCACGATAATAATACACTTTGGGACAAATTAAAAATCTCTAACAGGCTGACATCGAGGCATAATCTTGAAAATATGCACAAACTCAGCACCGCCATTGTGCTGACAGCGCAAGGAATCCCTTTTTTACATTCTGGTGTCGAGATGTTGCGGTCGAAATATGGTGAGCATAATTCGTATAAATCGTCTGACAGCATAAACCAAATAAATTGGAAGTGGAAATTTGACAATAAACAAATATTTGATTACACTAAAACGCTGATAAACATACGATTAAAGCATTCAGCGTTTCGTATGCCGTCTGCCAAAATGGTGCAAAAACATTTGTCTTTTCTTGATTTTCAATCTTCAAATATTGTTGGTTTTCAGATTAATGACAATGCGAATGGCGATTTGTGGGGAAAAATAATTGTTGTTTATAATGCTAACGAAAAAGATATGAAAGTCCGTATTCCAAAGGGAGACTGGACAATTGTAGCGACAGATTATTTGATAAATGAGAAGGGAGTCCGAACAATAACCGACGAAAAAGTTTTTGTTTTGCCTATTTCTATGATGATTTTAGTCGATACTGAATCTATTGCTCAATAAGATAAGAGGATTTGCAAAAATTGACAAATCAATTTTTGACAGCATTAATCTAAATATCAACATAATAATGTCTAAGACTTAATTTTTATGTTTATTTAGTGCATCTCTAATACCAGAAATTCCTACGCCTATTGACTCCATTTGCATCAAAACTTGTGCTATTTGGTTGCTGCTACCAAAACCTTTGAGACGCTGTTGTTTGCGGAAAATGCCAAGAATTTCTTGCCATCTTTTCTCGTCTTTCTGTGAGGCTTGATGCGTTATTTGTTTGAATTTCAGGATATTTGCCTCTGCCCCAGTTGTCAGTGTGTGCGACTCGCTTTCGTAGTGTGTTAACATCAACGATGTTAGCTCTTTGTCGTTCATTATCGGCATTATTTTTTCGGCGATTTTATTCATGTCGCGATACGAGCCTTGCAGCTTGAAAGGTGGCTCTGTTCTGTATTCATCTTGTTGCCCCGCCGATTTGATGTACTCAACATTAACACTGGAAACAATATCGCGGACGCGAATTAATTTCTTGACAACCGAAACATATTCGCCAATTTCTTCGGGTGTGTGCTTGCCCTCGAACTCAAGTCCTTGTTTTTCACCTGTTTCGGCAAGTTTCATAATTGTATAAACATCGTTAACATTTTTGCTTGCCAAGCGTGCCATTGTTGAATTTGAGGTAAGGCAATTTTCGATATAACTCATCATAAAATCGTCTGCTGTTTCACCAATTACATCGCCTAAGTTATAAACATCGGCTCTATTTGCCAGCATATCAGGGATTTGGAATTTTTCGCCACTTTCGGTATATGGATTTCCTGCCATAACGATACATACCTTTTTTCCTCGAAAATCGTATGTTCGGCTGCGTCCTTTGTAAATGCCCTCAATTTTTCTTTGTCCATCTGATAATGAAATAAATTTCTGCAAAAATTCAGGGTTACAGTGCTGAATATCATCAAGATATATCATTACATTATCGCCCATCTCGAATGCTAAATTTAGTTTTTGTAACTCTTCGCGCGCACCTGCATTTGGAGCTTCTTGTGGGTCAACAGCCGTTACTTCGTGTCCAATTGCGGGTCCATTAATTTTCATAAAAATAATTCCAAGCCTATTAGCGATATATTCCATTAGCGTTGTTTTGCCATAACCCGGAGGCGAAATTAGCAATAATAAACCCATTAAATCTGTGCGTTTATTTTCGCCGGCAGTACCGATTTGTTTTGCCAAATTGCTTCCAATTAATGGCAAATAAACATTATCAATCAGTTGGTTACGCACGAAAGATGACATAACTCTAGGACGAAATTCTTCAAGCCTTAAATCAGATGTGAAATTTTCAATAAGAGTTTTTTTCAAGTTCACATACGCATTGAATGCAGGAACAGATGTTTCTTCAAATGTATGAATTTTCTCGAAAAAGTGATTGTAATCAAAACTATATCGCTGTTCTACGACAAGTTGGTGTATGCCCTGAATATCAGATATTTCTGATTTCAAATGAGAGTTAATTTGGTTTTTGGAAACTCGTGAATCATCAAAAATAGTAACGGCTGCTTCTAAAAGATATTCGGTTTTTCCAGTGTCCGCAATTGCTTCACAATAAGCCGAAAGCCAATTATAAATCATTTGCAATCGCTCAAAATGTTTAGTGTCTGGCAGTGCAACCGATTGATTATAAGCATCTTTTAATTTATTAACTCGTAAGTAGCCTTTGAATTTATCAATGAGTGATGTAGCCTCACTATCAATTACAAATTTATCTCCACGACTAATTTCGCTATATATATATTGTGCCGCATTGCTAATGTCATGCTCTGCAAAAACCTTTGTTTTAGAAACAAAAGCACTTATTTCTTTTTCCAGTTTTTCTTGAATCCGCTTATATACTTTAACATCGGGAAAAGATTTTGAAATTGCACCAAGGCTCTTAATTTCCTTATTTAAAGCTAATTGTGTGTCTTTATCTATAAAATGCTTCCAGAAAAATTCTGCGCAAGCTCTTGTTCTTGACGGAAATTTTAGCAAATCGGCTGTGTTGTAAATTGATAGCATAGTCTTTAAAATAAGAATGGCATCGTGGTCATGAACTCCTTTTATATAACCTTCGTTATATCTCTGAGAAACAAACTTTTGAAGCTCCTCTTTTAAAGTAGAATCTACATAATTTGTCAACGAAAATTCTTTTGTGCCATTCTTTTCTAAATGTCCGAAAAATTTATACGCCAAATATTCGCTACGGTAAATCTGATTGTTTTCCGAAATAAGTTCTTGTTTCCAAATGTGCCTTGTTTTCTCTAATTCTGTATTTTCTACAGGCTCAAAAAAGCCTGTTCCAGTTAGGTGATACGTCATTTCTTGTCCACGTAAAACCATTGTAAGTTCTAGTTTTTGAGTATTTACGGAGAAATGATATTTGCCAAATTTTATGACATTTTTTCCGCCGACGTAAAGCTCATTTTTATCTTTTAATTGTCTTATTGCATCTTCGCGAACAGTTTTTAGCTGACTCTGAACATCGTCAGCTTTTACAGAATCGCCAATTTCGAGCAATTGTTCGACAACATTTCGTAGTTTTTCAATCATTAAATCCGAGGCAAAATATCCGTTTATCTCGGCAATTTCTTCAAAACGCGAAATACGACTTGAGATAGCACTAATTATTCTTTCGGCAGATTGTAATAATGTATTTGCACGTCTGTTGCGTGTCTCAACAAGCGACAACTTTCTGGATTCAAAAGCGTTATAAATTTCATCGCGTTTTACTGAAATTTGCTCAATGAAATCATCAAATTCTGAAAAACGTCCTTCAAGTTCTTCCAACTGAACCATCAGTTTAGATAAAAATTCATCTGTTTTTTCTGGCGTATCGCATAAATCAAGGTAATTAATAACTGTTTGTCCGATTAATTTTATCTGAGCATTGAATTCTGCTCGCCCCTCAACGCCTGCAAGCTCTTTTCTTTTGCGCCTAAGCCCTGCCCTAACCTGATTAAAACTTGAGTAAATCGTTGATATATTGTCAATTATCCGTGTTGTTTGTGTTGCATCGTCAATTTTAAGATTACTTACTATTTCAATCAATAAATCCAACTCGCCAGCAACGCTATTTATATTTTCCTCAATTTTATTTGCATCGACAACTTTGGATACCGTAGAAATTTCTGTCTTTATCTCTTCTACTTTTTCTTCATAAGGAATAAGAGAATCGTCTTTTAATAAGAATGTTACGCATTTAGATGATAATACTTCTGCTTGGTCTCGAAGGTTATTTTCGAGTTTCTCAACGGTGGTCAAATCCACATAACGCAATTCTCGCAACGAAATAACTTCGCCACTTAAAGAACGCACGAGAGCTATATTTTCAACAAAATCATTAACATCAGAAAATTGCTTGAATTTTAGGTCTTTTATAAACTTTTCCGTTTTGGAAAAGACTGATTTTGAGGTTTTTGCAGTGCTAATTTTAATCCGCGAAACTTTTTCGTATTCATCAATTGCAGCCGTAGCCGATTTGCGAATTTCTTGTATAGGTTCATCAAATTTAAACGCATTTTCATCGTTTATCCAATAATAACCATCAAGAATTTCTGTTGCTTTTTTTACTATATCTAAATATAAATTTGAATAGGAATCTTGTTTCCTAAGAAGCACCAAAATTTCATTACACTCTGACATTGCACGTACAATATCCTTATTTCCAACCTTATACAAAAAAGACTCGGTGTCTGTTTCAATCTCAAAATCGTAATGTATATATGGTGTTTGCCAAACCTGAATTGCGTGATGTCGTTGTGGTGAATCGTTAGATTTGAAATAGCACATTTCGCCATTTTCGAAAATCGTATAACCGTTACAAATGACTGGTGTACTAATTTGTTGGGCTATCAGATTGTAGGACAGCAAAGTATATGTGCCACTCGTTTTATTATAAAAAGTAAATAAAGAATCTTCTCCATTTGGTGATGCCAATCTTCTTTCGAAAAGCATATTTCTGCCTTCGTTATCAAAAAACTTTGATTCCCCCGTTTGAAGATAGTAACCGTTAGAGAATATTATCCCATGATTATCGGGCAAAAGAACGCATGAGTCTTCGAGCGAATTTATGCGGACAGCTTCTTTTATTTTTGAATTATAAACAATATAACGATATTCGCGCTCTTGGTATGGCTTGATTTTGAGTACTATAATATTACCAATAATTGCATAATTTATTTCCGAGTCGTCAAGTGTTTGGTCTGGATTGTCAACCGCTTCGGCGTAAACTCCCTCGCCAGTTTCTGTGTTATTTTCAACTTTTATTGTAAGGTCGCCTTCAGTCGTTTCAACAAAAACTATATCTTCGATAGAAACGTGTGGATATTTTCCTTGAACTTGGTGTTCTCGTCTGGTGCGTGTCCACTTAAATTCATGCTGATTTGGAAAAACAAATTCGTGGTCGCTACGATTATCAATATATTTAATCGTCTCATTTTCAATCTGCCACTTAAACGTTTTGATGTCATTTACTGTTTTTCCTATCCGAAAAACCATGTAAAGATGTATTCCGATTATTGCAAATTTTACAAATTGTGTTTGTTTGTAATATTTGTATAAATTATTAAAGTCAGTAATAAAAACTTTGTTATTGAAAACATCGTTAGAAAGTTGCGTAAATTTCTGGTTTTCATAGCTATAAACACTAAGAACATCCGATGTGTCTGTGGCTGCTTTCAATCCTAAACGAACATTGTATCCAAAAATAAATGTTTCGCCTAACGAAACCATATCAACAGGAATACAGGAGTTGTCAGTTGTAATTCTCTCATTAGAAAGCAGTTTGGCTTCTATTGAGCCGAATATTTCTTTTCTTGACTGATTTAATTTTGTTAGACGGTTTTGTAGTTCTTCGCCCTGCGAAAGTAGTCGATTACGTATAATTTCATACGTTCCGCCTTCTAGCTGAATAATTTCTTTGTTTTCTTCCATCGGAATCGCCTTTTCTTTATTATATTTTATACTCTACCGCTTTAAATACTTGCCTTTTCCTTTGATGTAATATACTCAAAATCAAAAAAGACAACCATAAATTAAAAATACTATACTGGTTCGGTATAAAATATTGAAATTTAATTCTTTAACCAATTTTTTATTTGCTTAAACTGCATCGGAAATGCTTGTCGCCAATAGTCGGAACTATGATGACCTGAAAGCGTTATATAAGTACATTTTACTTTCATTGCGTCTAATTGTTTTTTAAGCTCGTTATTGCATGGCAGCAAATAATCCAGTTTACCGCAATCAATATAAATATTCTTGTTAAAATGCTTCATCGTATCGAGCTTTGTGATAACCGAATACGCCAATAATTCCTTTTTTGTTGAGCCTACTATTTTACTCAAACTTTCTTTTATGTAATGCGAAAAATTCAAGTCTATAACGCCACTAGACGAACCAACTGCAAAAAATTTATCGGGATGTTTCAAATAAAGAGATAACGCACCATGTCCTCCCATACTGTAGCCAGTTACAATAACTTTCGATGTATCAATAGAATAACGCTTCTGAATTGAAGGCATCAATTCATCAAAGAAATAGTCTTCAAATTTACTGCTTTTATTTATTGGACTGTTCACGTACCAACAATCGTAATTTCCATCAGGACAGACAATTACTGCGTTCAATTCGGTTGCAACTTCGTTCAATTCAAAAAGATATTTCCAAACTTTGCTGTTTCCCGAAAAACCGTGCAAAAGATAGACAACTGGAAATATTGAGTCTTCGTTATAACCATCTGGTTTATATGTAATTACAGGCATAAACTTTGGCATATTTGCTGTATGTAAAAGCAAAGAATCAACTTTTTTTGAACTAAACTTCACTTCCACAAGAGTATCTTTGTTTTGAAGGTTAGGATTTTCAGCAGTAAAACTTAAGTTTTTACTTTCTCCAAAAAATAAAAATGAAATTATTGCTGCAATAACTTTAATTATTATCATAATTTAAAAATAATTGTTTAAAAACACGTTGCAATAAGTATAGTTTTTTACGCAACGTGTTTTATGATTATTACATATTCAAATTAGAAACATTTTCGTCTGCAATACCTTTATTGACAGCTTGTTTCATTAATTCATTCAGAGTATTTATTACACCTTTATCTTGAGTTTTTTGTGTTAATTGAAGAAGTAACGCAGAGATACTCAAGTCTTTTATCGAACCAGAATCAATGCCAAAGTCAGTCATAAATTGTTTGATTTTTGATTTGAAACCAACGCCTTCTTCCGTATCAAAAAACAACTCTTTTATATCGGAAACAATTTCACTATTGTTGACAAATCTATCAACAGATTTTGCTTGTGTAATTGACCCAATAATTTTCTCGAAGAACATTGTTTCGCCACCAACAATATCAATTTT
Organism: Bacteroidales bacterium; assembly: GCA_029934165.1. Classification (GTDB taxonomy): domain Bacteria; phylum Bacteroidota; class Bacteroidia; order Bacteroidales; family JAOZMU01; genus JAOZMU01. The sequence continues at coordinate 2,056 of JAOZMU010000018.1, read as the reverse complement.
AGTAGAAGCTAACGCACCGCTAATAACCTGAGCCTGAGCGTGTGCAATGTCTTTCTGGACACTGATTTGAGCCAGCTCGACATCGCGGTCTTTTTCCAATTTAAGTTTAAATTCTTCGTGGTCTTTACCAACCTCATTGAGCAGTTTCATCGCTTCGGCTTTGTCCTTTATTCCGATGGCTTCTGCCGTTAGTTTATTCTGTATAACTTCGGCTTCTGCCAGTCCTTTTTTCTTGGCAGCTTCGGCTTTAGCATTGATAACATTTGCCTCTGCAAGTCCTTGTTTTTGAAGTATTTCGGCTTCGGCTAAACCTTTTTGCTGGAGAACATTAGCTTCTGTAAGCCCTTTTTGTTTTTCGACGTTTGCTTCTGCAATTCCCATTTTATCAATACCTTCGGCTTCGGCAGTTGCTTTCGATTTAATGATTTCGGCTTCGGCAGTACCCTTTTGTTGCAAGCCATCTGCTTCGGCACTTGCTTTTGCAAGCACGCCTTTCGATTCTGCTAATGCTTTCAATTCTAATACATTAGCATCTGTTTCTCCTTGTTTTTGTTCTGCAAGAGCTTTGGCTTCCATAACTTGCGCTTCTGCAATCCCAAGTGCTGCTGCTTCAGCTGCATCTGCTTCGGCAAGTGCCTTTTTGGCATCGGCATGTTTTCCTGATGTAATAAACTCTGTATCAGCCTCTATAACTTTTTGCTCGGCAATCATTACAGCAGATTTTTTAGATGCTTCGGCAGATTTTATTTGCTTAACAAGCTCTTGTTCTGCATCTTTTTCGGCTGTCGTAATGGCAACTTTCTTTTCGCGGTCGGCAAGTGCAAATGCCCGTGTGTCGCGGATTTTCTCTTCCTCTATAACAACATCTTTTTGGACAGAAACGCGCTCGCGAATCACTTCTTGTATGTTCTTTTTTTCCTCTTCGATTGCTTTTTCCTTTTCAATTTGCGCCAATGCCACGATTCTTTCGCGCTCATTGACAGTCAAATCCACATCGCGTTTGATTTTTTCTTGCTCAAGAGCGTCAGTTTTTTCTTTGGCACGCATTGCCACAAGTACTTCTCGTTCTTTGTTTTGCTCGGCGACAAGTATAACCTGGTCTGAATCAATTTTTGCCTGCTCCATAACAAGGCGTTGTTCCTGCGAAACCTTCTCTACTTCAGCTCCTTCTCGGTCTTGGATGTTGGCAATTTCGCGCTCCTGTTTTGCTTTACTTTCTGCCAGTTGCTTGTCGAGTTGAAGGATTGTTTCCTCAGCTTCAACGTTTTGTTTTCTTATAGTTTTTTCTTTTTCGCGCACAATATTATTCGCCAAAATCTGTTGAATAGAAGTTCTGTCGATAATCTTTTTTATAGCCTCTGAGTCAAGAATGTTGTCTTTTTTAAGGGCATCAAGAGGCGTTTGTTCCAGATAATCAATTGCGCAGTCATCGACAATATAGCCATTGAGGTCGCGCCCAATAATGTCAATAATTTCTTTTTTAAATTCCTCGCGGGAGTTGTAAAGTCCCTCAAAATCAAATCGTTTACCAACAGTTTTTAAAGCCTCAGAAAATTTCGCATCAAATAAATTTTCGATGGTTTCTTGGTGCGACGCCCTTGCGCTACCGATGGAAAGAGCAACGTTTTTGGTGTCTTCGTACGTATTATTGACACGCACAAAAAATGTTACTTTTATGTCCGCTCGTAGGTTATCTTGGCATATCAATCCGTCCTCGCCCGTACGAGAAATCGTAATAGTTTTGACGGTTATATCCATAATTTCCATCCGGTGGAGAACGGGAATAACAAATATTCCTTTTTCGAAAGCGACACGAGTACCTCCTTTTCCCGTGATTACAATGGCGCGTCCGTGGATTGGCTTTTTATACCATTTTATTAATAACGATAACACTCCTATTATTATCAGAACGATTATCAGTACGACTGTGAATGCAATTTCGCCAAACATAAGTTATTGGTTTTTAATGATTAATAATTATTGTTACTATTTATTTATTCTATGTAATAAGTACTCTTACAAAAGTTCTTACGCTTTTTATTAACCTAAGTTGTTA
>JAOZMU010000331.1 GCA_029934165.1 Bacteroidales bacterium | reverse complement strand
AATTAACAACTTAGGTTAATAAAAAGCATAAGAACTTTTGTAAGAGTACTTACAAGCGGAAAGCCCTTGAGTCGCCCAAAAAAAAGATGGCGAAAAGCACCTAAAATAGGTTATAAGCACTCATACAAAAGTTTTTACTTATTTGTATGTCTGTAATTTGCTGATAGTTCGAGTTTTACAGAATTGCGTAAGCAACACTAATTAGGTCTTAGACCTTAAATGAATAAAATCGAAGAGCTAATAAAAATATTGTAACACTCCCGCTAAAATGGTTTTTGTTGTTGTGATAAAAAGTTTTTGACATGAGTTTGTTACCAAGCCCCTGTGCGTTATAAAATGACTTCATCAAATTAAGATAATTTTTAATGTTTTAACTAATAAATAATTATTCATGAAAATAATAAAAATAATAATCCTAAGTATTTTCTTTGCGGCTACTTTGTCAACTTCTGCACAAGATTTGTTTATTAATGTATATGAAAATCAGGCAATTAAGGAACTAATTATTGAACCTACCGAAAAAAGTAAGTACAATATTATTGGTATTAAACGGCGTTCGGAAGAAAAAATATATAAACTCAAAGCGGGACGTGTACTTTTTTTGAGGCAAGATGGACGTTTTGTTACTGTTCAAAGCCTTGATAAAGAGCTTGGTAAGTTTGATGAGATTCAGATTATTGGCAAGGACAAAAAATGTTTGTTTTTCGACCGCGAAAACAGTTTTCAGGTAGCACCAGTTGTGCCAGATGTTGAGCAAAGAATTTATGACAATAATATTACGATAAAGTCCGATGGGCATAAATTGGTGCTTGTAAACAAAACCGACATTGATAAATATGTTGTTGGCGTTTTATCTTCAATTAACGACCCTTCTGTTACCGATGAATACCTGAAAGCAAAATCAATTCTTGCGCGTTCTTTCGCATTGAAAAATCTTAATCGCCACAAACATAATCGTTTTAATTTATGCGATAATGACCATTGTTTACCTTACAATGGTCGTAAAGGGAAGAGTGTCAACTCGAAGGTTGAAAAGGCTGTTATAGAGACAGTTAACATGGTTGCACTTGATACGCTTAACCAAATTCTTGACCCAACACAAATTGTTAATTTGCAAAAATGGACACGTCCAGCTATTGACTTGAATGATTGGAAAAAGTCGTTGGCTCAGTATAAAATACCCCAAAATTTAAGTATTAATTACTTTACGCATAACTACACGCCGGGGCAATATCAGTATAAAGTAGAAAAAGTTTCAATACCGCTTGTGCGTATAAAAGCAAAACACGGGCTTCCTTCAACGATGTTTAATATCAGTACGCAAGGTACATTTTCGCTGAAAATAAATGGTTATGGCTACGGCGACAGTCCATTTATGACCTACGACAACGTTGTGTGGATGGAAGAAAATAGCAAAATTAGTGGGTCTGATGCCAAGTCGATGATTATGAGCTATTACGTTGGTTCTAAGATAGTTCCACTCTCGACGGTGCGTGGATTTGATGTTTTTGTAAAGGAAATTAAATAAGTATTTATGCTTTAGTTGCACATAACGCTTAAAACAAAATTAGTGAAAATCCCCGGCATAACAACTATAGATTTATATATTATCAAGAAGTTTCTTGGCACTTTTATTTATGCCATAATCTTAATTATTTCTATATCAGTCGTTTTTGATTTAACCGAAAAGATAGACGATTTTATTGAAGAAGAGACTCCGCTGAATGAAATTGTATTTGATTATTATATCAATTTTGTTCCGTATTTCGCCAATCTTTTTGTTTTTCTTTTTACATTCATTGCCGTAATATTTTTTACATCAAAGCTTTCTAACCAAACAGAAGTGATTGCTATTTTGAGTAGTGGCATAAGCTACCAGAGAATGTTGCGTCCGTATTTTATTTCCGCTACGATAATTGCCGTGTTTTCGTTTTTGCTTAGTGGGTATTTTCTGCCACCAGCAAATGCCAAACGAACGGAATTTGAAATGAAATACATCAAAGGTGAGTTTCGGAATACCGACAGGAATATTCACCGGCAAGTTGAGCCTGGCGTTTTCATTTATTTCGATTCGTACACAAACCGGATAAAAGCTGGCTACAAATTTTCCATTGAGAAATTTGTGGACGGACAGCTTGTTTCAAAACTGATTGCGGATATGGCAAAATGGGATTCTATAAGCAATAAATGGAGCTTAAAAAATTACAAAATCAGAAATATTAACGGTCTTTCTGAGGAGATTATTCGAGGAAAAACAATTGACTCGACCATAAATATGCACCCAGACGATTTCGACAGTAAGTGGAATTTATACGAAACAATGACAAATCCTGAGCTGAGTAAATATATTGAGCAAGAGCGCGTTAAGGGCGAAAATGTTGAAGTCTATGAGGTAGAATTGTACCGCCGATATAGTGCGCCGTTGGCAATTTTTGTACTCACGTTAATCGGTGTTTCGCTATCAAGTCGTAAGGCAAAAAGAGGAGTTGGTGCGCATATTGGTATAGGGCTTTTGCTGAGTTTTACGTACATATTATTTATGGAAATTGCTGCACAGTTTGCAATAAGCGGAAGCGCAAATCCTAAAATAGCAATCCTAACTCCAACAATTGCCTACGGTGTTATTTCAATATTTCTTTATCGTACAGCTCCAAAGTAGGAAAACGCTTAGGCAAATCACAAATAATAAGGTCTTAGACCTATTTTTTATGAAACGTTTAAGCTGTGAATTAACAACTTAGGTTAATAAAAAGCGTAAGAACTTTTGTAAGAATACTTATATATTGTGAATTATCTAAAAGCATCGTAAATAGCTTGATGAGTTTTTCTGATAATATGTTTGTTTACTAATTTCCAGTTTTTTGCCGAAGGGTGCAAACGATTAGATAAAAATATGAAAACCAATTGATTAACTGGGTCAACCCAAACGCAAGTGCCAGTGAATCCGGTGTGTCCAAAGGTTTTTTCTGATGCCGAAGCTGCCACCAAATTATTTGGAGTTGGTTTGTCAAACCCCAAACCGCGCATACTTCCAGGTTGTTGCTCGGTAAATAGATTGATTGTTTTTTCTTGCAAGTATCGACGACCTCCGTAAGTTCCGCCATTTAGCAACATCTGAAACAATACCCCTAAGTCTTCGGCATTGGAAAACAAGCCGGCATTGCCCGATACGCCTCCAAGAAATGCCGCAGACGGGTCGTGTACATATCCGTGAACCAACTGATTACGCCAAACTCTATCAATTTCGGTTGGAGTAATTCGGGTGCGATGAAACCTTTTCAGAGGCAGATAGCCGGTAGTTTTTAGCCCAAGCGGTTGGAAAAAATCATCGTTCAAAAATTTGTCAATTCCAAATCCATTTGTGCTGTCTATTGCTTGCTGAAGCAAAATCATATTGACATCTGAATATTGATAAACTTTAGCACCAAAAACGCCTAACTGTTTAATATCTAGCCATAATGAATCGTAATATTCTTTCCGCAAAAACATATTTTCTGCAATTTCAACTTCACACCCTGTGGTATCCTCAAGGTGTAGGTAAAATCTGTCGAAAGGCAAGGTAATACTTTCATTGTCAGCTAGTTCTGATGCTTCTTTGGCTTTTATGCTATCATTATCAAGGCTGTCCAACAAAAATTTATATCTACGATTGGAAATTCTGAAATTCTTTTTTTTGGCGTTTGTTTTATAAAGATAAAGAGGCAAAATTGGCAATACGGGGATAATTCCAGATTCATGTCGCAGTAAATCAACAAGTTCCCGTTTGAAAATGTTTAGAGAAGGAGTAGCTTTAAAAATCAGAGTATCGTAGGCAACAAACTGAGTATCATTCAAATGAACTGTGTCTTTACCCCTTACATATTCAATGATATTTTTTATGTTTTTAAATTCAACTGTATCAATCGTTGTCATCGTATCCGCTTCAATACGTGTGTATTCAATTTCAGTATTCGTAAAACAATCGCCAAGTTTTGTGTTAAGTGATAGTTTTTTCTTGTCATACATACGCATCATTGCCATGGTTGCACCAGCAATTTTAGACACAGATGCAAGGTCGTAAATGGTGTTTTGACGCACAGAGTTTTGACGACTATAAGTAAAAAAGCCGAACGATTTATTGTAAACAATGTTTCCATTTTTTGCCACCAAAACTTGACAGCCCGGCATAGCTCCTGCCAGAATTGCATCTGTCAAAATGGAGTCTATCTTGCTCAATTTCTTAGAATTAAGCCCAACTTCCTCGGGCAGCGAACTCCCTAATCTTGTTTGGGCAATGTCGTGAGAAGCAGAAAACATTGGTTTATTTAAGTTGGTCTTTTTTCGCACGCTACAACCGCCATAAATTGCCTGTGCAACTGTTTGCTGCGAAAATTCTGAACAGTCGTACGAATGCACTAAATGTTTCATCTCCGCAAAAAGTTGCAATGTAGAATCGCCACCAAAATGAACAACCACAAGTCTTTCTTTTGCATCGACTTTTTTTAGCTCTGGTAATAGTGCAGCTATCTGATTTACTGATGATGAGCAAGCTACAAAAATGAAATTTTTACTTCCGCTAGGTTTCCAAAATGTCTTTTTATCAACCTTTTTAGACGGCTCTATTTTGCGGAAATAAATTGTGTTATAAAATTCGTTCTCATTAACAAAGGCATCAATTTTTGCATCTTTATTTGGGCATGTTTCATAAGTAGTTTACAGTCAAAAAGTGGCATGTTTCATAAGTAGTTTACAGTCAAAAAGTTCTTCTTGCGTACAAAAT
>JAOZMU010000330.1 GCA_029934165.1 Bacteroidales bacterium | reverse complement strand
CCCTGCCGCAAAACGCCTTTGTAGCAAGCAGTTTGACAAAACAGATAAATTTTCATGAATAAACCCTGTTTTATGAACAAACTTTGCGGAACTCTAACACTATCGACAATTCGATAATTATTATAAAAACAAATAGTTTAAATTGATACAAAAATAAATATTAACTATATAAAGCAATGATTATGACAGATATAAGTCTTATTGCCGATTCGGGTATTCAGTTTTATTCGACGAAAGTCAACTTGGACGATAAATCGCCCGCAATGAAAGTTAATCTTGACTTTTTCGAGAAGGAAGAAGAAGACCTTGAGGGCAACAAAGAATACAGCTTTGTTTTTCCGTATTATTATGAAAAACAACAACGTTACATTGAGCTGACGGACGAGATAAAAAAAGCTGCAATGGACCATGAAACAGGCTGGATTGACGAGGATAAAATCCCGAAACACCTGATTTCTAAGATTCCAGAGCATAAAATTATCACTGTTCGTGCGCGCGAGGCTATCGAAAATTACGAAGGAACATGGATTCCGATTCCGTTTTTACGCAAAAGTTACGATGGTAAAAAATTCCAACAAGGCCCTGAGACTTGGGCAATGCTTTGGTTCAGCCGAATTTCTAGCACAGAAAGCAACGATGGCGAATTTACGCATAATCTCGTAATTGCGTTTGACACGAGATGCAATGATGGCGACGGAAAAACGTATCTAACGCCAACGGCTCGCGATGCACAAAACTCAATTTTTGAGTTGGCAGACAAACCAGACGACAGTTTTTTCTTTGTCGCAAGAACTTGGGTACAAGACTGGTTGAAAGCGACTTTCGACAAACGCCGACAAGCGTTAGGAAAACGTGACGACGAATATTTCTTTCTGCACACATCGCATTTTATCACGTTGTTGCGCATTCTGAAAACAACGAAAGTCTTTCCAAAAGTTACGTTACACACTCACCAACAGTCTATTGAGGTCGATTTGATTTTAGACGTTGGAAACTCGCGAACTTGCGGAATTTTGATGGAATCGACAAAAGCTGGTGGCGCATTTCAATTTACTGATGCTATGCCTCTGGAATTGCGCGATTTAACGTATCCAGACCGAACATACAGCGACCCATTCGATATGCGTGTCGCATTTGTAAAAGCAAATCTTGGCGATGAATCGGCGTTCATCATGTCGCGCAACCCAAAAGCATTTGCGTGGCCTTCGCTTGTGCGCGTTGGCGCAGAGGCAGCCCGCCTTGCGGTGATGAATACGGACGACCGCTCGAACGCCATAATGTCTAGCCCCAAGCGTTATTTATGGGATCAGGACAAGCGCGATTTCCCGTGGACATATATATCGTATGGCAGCCAACCGTTTGCAAAACCTGCACTTTATGGCTTGGCAGAACTCTTCACGGAAGACGGCAAACTGCTTGAAAAAGAGCGTGCTAAGGCAGAGGAAGACGATGAAATGAAAAAGCCATATCCGGCAATGAATCCGTTTTTCTCGCGTAGCTCTTTGATGACCTTTGCGTTTTCCGAAATTTTTATGCAGGCGATAACGTTTGTTAATAGTTATAAATTCCGCAAACATGCTGGACAAGAGCATCTTCCGCGCAAACTGAAACGCATTGTCCTAACCTGCCCGACGGCTATGTTGCAAACCGAGCAGTTTATTCTTCGCTCGCACGCCGCAGATGCACTTCAGGCTTTGAAAGCGTATTTCAATCAATCGTTTATAGACGATAATCTTATCATAATTCCAGACCCTGTCGATATTAAAAAGACACCGGAAAAGAAAAACGAGTGGGGTTACGATGAAGCGACGTGTAGCCAATTGGCGTTTGTTTACAGCGAGATAAAAGACCGCTTTATGAATAATGCCAATTTATACATAAAAACTGTCGGAAAGAAACGTGCTGATACTCAGTACACTGACCAGCCTTCGGTAACAATTGCAAGTGTCGATATTGGCGGCGGAACAACAGATTTGATGATTGCTGCCTATCAAGCAAATCCAGAGGCAAACATCTCTGTACTAACGCCTGAGCCGTTGTTCTGGGAGGGTTTCAACCTTGCTGGCGACGATATTCTCAAGCGGGTTATTGAGCGTATTGTTTTACCAAACATAAAACAACATGCCGATAAAACTGGTTGCGGAAATTCTGTCAATGTAATGACCTCATTGTTTGGACCTTATCTTGGCGAGCATAATGCGTTAGACAAATTGATGAAAAAGCAGTTTGCAACACAAATTGCATTGCCAATCGGTTTCGGAATTTTGGAACATGCCGCCGAAGAACGCGATATTGAAAACCGCGATTTCGATTCGTTTTTTATAAAACACCCGCGTCCAAATCCGCAGCTAATAAAATATATCAACGATAAATTCCGCAAAGCAGGCGCAACCGAGTTCGACCTTGAAAACATAAAATGGATTCTTGATAACAGCGGAACAGACAATGTTGTGAAAGATGTTGTCGAGAAAATGATTGGCGATTTGTGCGGCGTTGTTGCACAGTATCATTGTGATTATGTGCTACTTGCAGGTCGTCCGACGGTTTTGCCGGTGATTCGCGATTTGTTCTTGAAATATCTCCCAACGACACCAGACCGCATTATCCAAATGGGTAATTACCGAATGGGAACTTGGTATCCGTTTGCCGAGGGAACAGGCATTATCCGCGACCCAAAAACATGTGTTTCCGTCGGGGCTGCCGTTGCTTTGATGGGCGGAACGTTGAGCCGATTGGGCGATTTTACCATAGACACGACAATGCTGAGGAAAAATGTCGATTCGACAGCCGATTATATTGGCGAGTTCGACAGAAACAAAGCACAAATAAGCGAACTTTTCCTTGACCCAAACACCGACAATAGAAATATCAAGTTTTATGGGCACATGTTGCTGGGTATGAGACAAATGCCAAGCGACAACTGGATTGCTACACCGATGTTTAAGCTGACTTTTGCAAACCATCAGGCTGCTAAAGATTTGAAAAACCGACTCCCGTTATCTTTCGACCTCGACAGAAATCCGCGCGACAAAGAGGGCTTGAAAAACCTCAGAAACGTGATGGACAAAGAGGGCAGAAAAATCTCTGCCAACAACCTACGCCTAAAACTGCAATCGCTGGCAGACGAACACGGCTACTGGCTAGACACCGGAATATTCTTGATTCAACTTTTTGATACGGAATAGGAAGATTTTTTAATGAACTTTTTAAAAACCTCATTGGGGCTTTGCTTTGGTGGGGTTTTTATTGAAAATTGTGATTATGAAAAAAGGATATATTTACATAATGTATTGTCCTAATAAACCATTAAAAATTGGCAGGTCAATAAATACTGAAAGGCGTAACAAGGAATTGAATCAAAAAAAAAGAACAACATCTTTAGATTCTGATGATTATGTGATTGCTTATGACTGGCTCGTTAATAATTGCGTGGAGATGGAAAATCAGATTCAGAACAAGCTTAGTTATTGTAGGTATAATAAAAAAAGAGAGTTGTATATATTATCGTTAAAAGAGGCAATTGATATTGTTTCAAACTTGATTTCAAACTCTCAAAATAATCCAGAATTAGATTTTTATGCTGATTTTAACTCAAAAGAATGGGATTCTATTAGTTTTAATTTGCAACAATTAATTAAATTTCAAATAGAATTAAAAGAAGATATATCAGAAAATGAAATAATTGATTGTTTAAGAAATTTAATTGATTTCAGTCAAGATAAAAAGGAAAAAGAATATGTTATAGAATTGTACAAACAAATTAACTATCGTGATAATATTCATAAATGGTTTAACAATTTGCAAAATCATCAAAAGCAACTACTGAAATCTTATACGAATAGACAATTATCTAACAGTGAGCTAGATAGTGTGCTTAATCTTAAAAGTTTTGATTGTAAAGGAAAAAGTTTTGTAACAGAAATAAAACCATTAGCAATTCTAAAAAATCTTGAAATTTTAAATTTATCGCACACAAAAATCAATGATTTACAAGGTATTGAGTGTTTTAAAAATTTAAAAGAATTGCATTTTAATCAAACTACTGTAAATAGTCTAAAGCCATTACTTAATTTGGCAAGTTTAAAAACAATATATTGTATTGGCTCTAAGATAGAAGACAAGGATATTGATTATTTTTTCGAATTCCGAAAAGATTGTGAAATAATTAATAAATCTTTTATGGATAATGACCTCTCCAATCAAATATTTTAGACTTTAACAAACTGCAATAATGTAATAAGCTTTAGTTTCGTGTATCTTGCTTGCTACTAATGTTTGAAATCGAAAATAAGAAAAAACTGGTTTTACAATCGGACACGATGTATCGTGTCCCTACGACCAACCTCAGTATTAAACATTGATGGGCATTGGAAAACATGGAATTGTTTTTTATGAATAAAGCCTAATTTAACCCTTGTTCTAAGCCTAAATAATTAAAAATAGATTATGGATTTTGAGTGGGACGAAAATAAAAATGGAAAAAATAAGGAAAAACATAAGTTGGATTTTGAAACAGCCAAAGAAGTTTTTGATGATGAAAACAGAATTGATTTTCCTGATAACCGCAAAGATTACGGGGAAAAGCGTCGTGTAACTATTGGAAGAATTTTTGAGCTCTTGCATACTGTAGTTTATACTTTTCGCAGTGGAATTACTCGTCTAATATCTGCAAGACGCTCAAAACGAAACGAAAGAGAATTATATAACTCTAAAAACAAAACCAATGAAAGCATCTAAAATATTTTATGAAGAAATTTTAAAAACAAA
>JAOZMU010000329.1 GCA_029934165.1 Bacteroidales bacterium | reverse complement strand
GTCAAAGCTAACTGGTTAAGTAACAGGGGTGTCCAACTTTAGACTGGTAGCCTAGTTTTTCAACTTCGTATATTAATTTATTATCAAATTCAGAATCAGAAATTGTTTTATTCTCAAGTTTGCCAAATAACGCTTTAACTGCATCAATAAATGGGTCTATAACATATATTTTTCTGTGAATAATTAACTCATTTCTATTTAATTTACATATTTCAATAGTTTTTTCACCCCTGCCTTGGACATCCTTTCCAATTAATTCAATGCCAACTATTTTTTCTTTACCAGCATCTTTATACTTGTGTAAGCCAAAATCAAAGTAATCAACAGGGTTGTCTATTTCTGGATGCAACAAATAAGGAATCTCGTCTATCAAAGGTGTTTTTTTAGCATCAAATTTCTCAAAATCAAGCGTTCCATCTGATTTTAATAGAGGTGGAGACTTAACTCTATTATCAATTATAGGAAATTTAGTGTGTTTTGCACCTTCTCTATTACAAGTAATGCACGCAGGCAGGAGATTACTCCACTCATAACACAACCAAAAATAGCCATCATGCAATTCATTATCAACCTTTTTCTTTGGACGATAATGTTCAATGTCTGCTTTTGTTATTCTCTCGCAATATGCACATTTGTCTTTATAGGCTATTGCTAACTTATCTTCAACTTTAGACCGTTTGCCATTTTTAGTATTATATGAATCACGGTATATATTATCCCGTATTTTTTTCTATTCACTACAATATCAAAAAGATGCTTGTATGTTTCTGTAGTTGTATCGTAAGCGTCTTTAAGTTTTTGAGTTTTATCATCGTCACTTTTTACAACAAATCTCATTTTTTTCTTCTCGCTTTAATACGCTTAATAATTTCTTCTTCTTTTTTACTTGTTAAAAAATCATTTATTCTTTCATCTAACTGTTTGTTAAATACCACATCTGAATGCAAATCAGGTGATTGCAAAACAGGTGACTCATTATTCTTAGGAAAAATATTATCAAAACCAAAAATTGGAGATGTCAATATTGAGTTTGGAAGTAATTCGTCCAAGTAAATTTTATCGTCTAACCTCCTCACCGTAATTCCTTCTTCTTTTGTTCTATCAACAGTCAAAATAACTGTTCTCTCTGGTGGCGCACCAAGCAACGGAATTGGGCTATGCGTAGAAACTATAAATTGAATTTTTGGAAAAAGATTTGTTAATTTCTCAACCAAAGCCCTTTGCCATTTTGGGTGAAGATGCAAATCAATTTCATCAATAAGAACAATACCAGCAATTTCTTTTAGAGAATCTGCTTTCATTTCTTTATCCAAGCGCATAATCATATCGCCAATCGTTAAAACAATGCTTTTATAACCAGAAGCCATCTCCTTCATTGTTATAAAAATTTCTTGGTCTGCTGCCGCTTCGTGATATTTAACTACGTATCCGTTCTTGTCTTCAACAATTTTAATATCATCAACATAAGGCGAAAGAAGCTCTAATAAAAGCGTTCTTGTTCTTTCATAAAATTTGTTTTTTTCTCCAAGTCCAAACCAATTAATTAACTGATATTCAATATTGAATAATTTGCCGTCAGTATTGAAAATATGGTAAGTTTGACTGCTATTTTCACCCTCCCATTTTAGCTCATCTTCTTGTCCATTCAAACGAGCTGAGCCGTAAGCTGCAAAATGTTCTACATAAAACCGTTGCATGCTAACAAGTTTATTACCAGCTATATTTGTTAGAATTTCAGTGTTATACTTCCATTCGAGACTAATTTCCTCTTCCTCATTTAACAAATCCGTTTTACCATCTTTCCCTCCCGAAAGCCCAGCTACAATAGCTTGCAGAACAGACGTTTTTCCGTATCCGTTTTCTCCTGTTAGGAATATCCATTGAGGGTCTTTAATTTCTTTATTTTCGTTGTTTATGGAGATATTACCTAAGAATAAATCCTTAATTCCATGTAAATTTTTTATGCAAAGTTTACGAATGGCACAAGGTATTTCACTTTTTTCATAGTTTTTATAATATTCAGATAATAAGGCAAATGAAGGGTCAGTTAGTTTTTTTCTTTTACCGTCTATTATTGGCTTTTGCAATTCTGTTTCAATAATATGATAATTGTCAAGATAAAATTTGGGGTCATTGTATCCAAAAGTAAGCATTTTGTATGGCGGATAAAACAAAAACTCAGGAGAAACAAAATCCATCATTTTTCCATTTTGATTGACTAACAATGGAAAATTATGATTTAATAATGTTTTTGGAAGAATAGCTACTGGTCTATTAATTTTTACTTCGATTTTATTAAGAGTTTTTGTTTTATTCAAAAACTCGCCAATACTCTCATCTGTATTATTTTTTATCCTAAGTTTCCTTAACTTTTCAAAGCTATGAAGTAGCTTGTAATCAAACTCTTCAATACTTTCAAAAGAAATCTCTTCAATATGTTTTAGACCTTTCAAAATTTTAAAATCTTTCAACGAAATTGTATTTATTACAGAAATTGATAATTCCGTTGCATTTTTGTTTTCATTCAGAAAAACGTGAATCTCCCCAGTATGTGTCGTAAATAGAATTTTGTCTGTTTGCACCCTGTATTTCTTCCGTGTATCAATAAAAAACACCATTGTAGGATATTTCTCAAAAACACCTTCTTGTTCAAACCCAAACTGCTCTGCAAACTTCGCAACTATCTCTAAATCAGTCATTTATTTTATTTTTTATGCAAGAGAATCACGCTCGTGCCATTTTTTACGAAAAATAATATACACTAACCAAAGCAAAAGAATTGGCTCAATTTCCGATACTGCCCTTACATAATTTTCAACAACTCGTCGATGTATTTTCTATCGTTTGCTAGGCGTGGCACTTTGTTTTGTCCGCCCAATTTCCCCTTTGCTTTCAGCCATTCGTAGAACAATCCTTCGCGTGCGTTATGCACAATAGGGCGATTTAGCGTTATATTTTTGTAACGTTTTGCTTCGTAGTCCGAGTTAACAGCTTGGAGCTTTTTGTCGAGTGTGTCTATAAACAACTCAAAATCATTTGGTTGCCGGATAAATTCTACAATCCATTCGTGCCCACCTTGCGTGTTGTCTTCGGACATAAAAATTGGTGCTGCCGTAAACTCCCGAACATCGGCTGCTGTTGCAACACAGGCGGCATCTAGTGCATTTTGCGCATTATCGATTATTATTTCTTCGCCAAAAGCATTTATATAGTGCCGCGTACGTCCAGATATAACAATTTTATACGGCGTTTTAGACGTAAACCGAATCGTATCGCCAATCATATAACGCCACAAACCACCATTTGTAGTAATCAATATTGCGTAATTCTTGCCAATTTCAACATCTTCCAAAGTTAAAGTTCGTGGGTTTTCGTTTTCAAATTCCGACATAGGTATAAACTCGTAGAAAACACCGTAATCCAGCATCAACAACATATCGCGTGTGCTTGGGTCGTCTTGCATCGCAAAAAATCCCTCAGAAGCGTTGTACGACTCCATGTATCTCATCGTTTCCAATGGTATAATTCTCTCGAACTGAGTACGATACGGCACAAAACTAACGCCACCATGTGCAAAAAGCTCAAGATTTGGCCAAACATCTAGCAAGCTATTTTTTCCGGTAATTTCAAGAACTCTTTTCATCAGCACAAGCATCCACGATGGAACACCTAAAAGATTTGTAACATCTTGTTTTATAGTCTCTTGCGCTATTTTTTCCAGCTTCTCTTCCCACTCAGACATTAGGGCAACCTCCAAACTTGGCGTTCGCTTTCGCTGAATCCAGAACGGCAAATTTTGCATTAAAACAGCAGACAAATCGCCAAAATATGACGAATTTTTATACTGATTAACCTCATTGCTACCACCAAGCGCGAGAACCATTCCGTTGAGAATCCTTGCGTCTGGGTGGTTTGCATAATAAACCGTAATAACATCTCGCCCGCCCTGAAAATGGCAATTTGCCATGCCCTCTTTGCTCACCGGAATAAATTTGCTCTTATCGCTCGTTGTCCCAGAAGATTTTGCAAACCAACGAATTTCGCCAGGCCACAGAATATTTTTTTCGCCCTGACGAATCCGCTCAATTTTGTCTTTTAGGCTATCGTAATCCTGCACAGGAACTCGTTCTTGGAACTGTTTAGTCGTTTTAATAGACTTATAATCAAACTGTTTGCCCCATTCTGTATCGGCAGCACGCTCAATTAACATCCGAAACATTTTGGTTTGGACTTCAATCGGATTATTTCTAAAAAAATCAATTTGCTTCAATCGCTTATTTGTCAATAGCGAAACGACAGAATTAATAAGTGCCATAAAACTAAATATTTATGAGAGTAAAATGTAATATCTCGGTTAAACAGATCTATTTTAGCGTAATTTTTTGGACGCAAAACAAAAATACAAAAATTGAATCGAACAAAAAAACCAGCATTGTTTCTCAAAAAGTTTTTTCCTATTTAAAATCGCAATAAAATTACGCAGTTTTTTTTGGGCGGCTTATCGGGCTTTTCGCTTGTAGTTGCCTTGTGCCTTGCGTTTTTGGCAATGTCGGTGCAGGAGCTTCCTTCGGTCGCTCTGCCCCGCCAGCCACTTCGGCAAGCTACCGCTGCAATCCCTGCCGCAAAACGCCGTTGTAAATACGCTTGCTTTTTATTAACCTAAGTTGTTAATTCACAGCTTAGTAAAATGAATTTAATAAAGTAAGCCATTAAAATTCCTAACCCAACTTGAAAATTTTGCATGAACTTCACAAACTTGGCATTGCAACCCAAG
>JAOZMU010000328.1 GCA_029934165.1 Bacteroidales bacterium | reverse complement strand
ATTTAGTTTTAGTTAGGAATTTTAATGGCTTACTTTATTAAATTCATTTTACTATTACTAAATTGCAAAAAATTAGTCGGCTGAAATCAAAGTTAGTATATGTTGAACAGATTCAGTATTACCTTTATGTACTTTTACAAAAGTTCTTCCACTTTTTATTAACGTAAGTTGCTAATTCACAGCTAAAACGTTTCATAAAAAATCTGTCTAATATCTTAATTTGTTATTAATCTGTATTTTCAGGAGATAGTTCGATTATTACTGTTTGATTATTATATAGCTTATCTGCTTCTGCTTTATTTTTGGGTATAAATTTTAACTCGTACACCGATTCGCCCAGTTGGTATTTTGGATACGAGCTAGTTTTGTTAGCATAATTTGCAAGTTGCAGAATAGTAGTTAGTTCGCATTCGATTTCTAAATTTGCAAAAGGCAATTTGGCTTTATATTTTGTGTCTTTTTTGTAGTTATTCAGTTTGGACTCGCGCACGGTAAATCTGAAATATACTTCGCCAATTCGATAACCGATGAAAATATTATAGCCAGGTAGTGCCAATTCGCCTTCGTGTAGCGCAATTGTTTCGATTGTCATATCGCGTGGTGCGATTATATATCGCTCAGAATAAGCTACATTAGCTTCTTGCAAAGCTCCTTCTGCACGTTTCATTTGTCCTTCTGCCATTTTGATTTTCTCGTCGCGAACTCCACCAACAACCTCTTGTTTTTTTGCTTCGGCTGCCTCAAGTTGTGCTTTTGCTGCATTGTATTTAGTCATAGCTTCATCGTATTTTTGCGGAGTAACTAATGAATCATTGTACATATTACGAATACGGTCTAGCGATTTTTGTGCAAACTGAAATTGTTCGCTTGTAGCTGTGTGCATTGCAACTACCTGACGTACTTGCTCTTGAGTTGCACCGCGTAGTGCCATATCATATTGAGCCTTTGCTGCCAAAAGTGAACCTTCTGCCTGCAATTGTTTCGCTATAACTTCTGGAATGTCAATTATTGCCATTGTGTCGCCAGTTTTTGCCGTAGAACCTTCGTTTACAAGTATTTGGGATATTCTACCAGGTACTTTTGGTGCAATAGAAATTATTTCTCGTTTTACTTTTCCTTCCAGAAAATTTGTCTCAGATTTATTATTACAAGCTGAAAATAAGATTGTTATAACTATAAGTAAATAATAATTTGGCAATGATTTCATTTTTATTGTGATTAATTCAGTAAATAATAATTCGTAAATTAACTTATGCTATTTTGTTATGTTTAATAATTGAAGTGCGCTATCATACAATTTGCCGGAAGCCTCATAAAGACTTATTACAGAGGCTCTTTGCTGGTAGATAGCCTGAATATTTTCCAATTTTGCTTTTTCAAGGTCTAACACACTAGATAGAAAATCGTTGAGTGTTATTAAACCATTTTCATACTGTTTTTTACTTAGATAAAAAGCTTTCTGCGAAACCTCTTCTTGTTTTTTTGCAACGAAGGCTAATTGCGAGTTTTTACTTAAATTCAACTTCATTTTTGTTAAATTCAACTCAAGAAGTTCAGTAGCTTGCGCTTTTTTATTCTCCAACACAACTCTTTCTAATTTAGCCTTTTGTGCTGTATTTCGTGCATTTAAACCATCGAAAATAGTCCATTTAACTCCAATTCCAACATACCATTCGGGGTCAAATGTTGATAAATCTTCAGTGATAAGCTCTTTTTTGCCAAATGCAACAATTTTGGGTAAATATTCACTATAAGCAATTTTACGTTTATAATCTGTTGCCACAATTGCTTCTTCAAGGGCTTGCAGGTCTTTTCGTGCAGACACATTAAAAGAAGTAACAGTTAGCGGAAATAATTCTAAAGTTGGCGTGATAGCGGTAAGAGTCTGTATATCAACCGATGATAGTTGGTGTAATCTGGCAATTAGTAATTCTCTTGCTTCGTTAAGTTCAATTTGTTTTGCTTCGAGTTTTAATTTTGCAAGCTCAATTTTTTTTAAATCTAGCTCTGTTGCAAGCCCGTTTTTAAATGCTTTCAGAACAAATCTTTCTTGCTCATTTAAGTATAATTCTGTGCTATTGAGTGTTTTTGCCGATTTTGCAACGACAGCTAACTTGTCAAAAGTTTCGACTACGTTTTTTATCACGGTCGCACTTTCTTGCTCCGTAAGAAGTTTAGATGCCTTGGCAGCATGCTCGGAAGCCTTTCTTGCCCAAGGGATTTTTAGCCCGCTGAAAAGAACCATTTGACCGGATATGTTTGCTTTAAAAATATCCTTTTTCTGCAAAGGTGGAACGGCTGTTAGCGGAATTTCTTGCGGAAGTGGCATTGAAAATGGCAATCCTAAAGCCTCTTTGATAAGAAGTGCCTGAGAACCTATTAGTAAATTTTCCATATCCGATGGGAGCCTAATGTCATCGTTTAGACGTGTGTAAGACGCACCTAATGAGATTGTTGGTAAATACGTCATACTGGCTATTCTCTTGTCGTACAATGCCGATTGTTCTTTGGCTTGCATTATTTTTACAGACTGGCTATGCTCAAGCGAGCTTTCAATAAGCATTTTCAAAACTAATGTATCGTTTTGTTGTGCTACTCCGTTTAATGTGCTTATAAACAGAATTATAAATACCAAAAGTTGTTTTTGTTGCAGTTCAAATTTCATAGTATATTTATTTTGGAAAGTGTTTGTTGATTGTCTTTTTTGGAAACCCAAATCTCATTCCGAGTTTCCTTTGGCTACTGGGAAACAACAATTCCTTGGAAAATAATGTCATTTAATCCCTCGAAAACTGCTGTTGGCGAATACGGAAAATTCTTCATCATTTCGTTTGGAATTCTACGCGTGAAACTAGGACTGAGAATTGAGTCTATTGCATTTGCATATAATATGACTATCAGGGTTTTATTGATATTTTTTTTTATCAAACCTTCTTTTTGTCCCTTATCAAGTAATTTGTCGAAGGTGTGGAAAACTGTGTCTGCCTTTGCTTTTTCGATGTCTATCCAGACTGAATGTGCATTTCGTTGAATATCTTCGATATAATATGGGCTGATGATAGATAGTTTTTCGCCAACAAATGCAAATGTATTTCGCATAATCTCAAGAGTATTAAGGTCTTCACTCTCAATTATATCTTTAATTCCTTTCGTTATTTCATCGTAGAAGGTCTCAAAACTTGATCTTAGAATTGCCTCCTTGCCAGCAAAATATTTATATAGTGTTTTTTTGCTAATGCCTATTTTTTTTGCTAAATCGACCATCGAAAAGTGAGAATAACCATAAGTTGAAAAGGTTTCTCTTGCGATACTAATAATTCGGTCTTTCATTCAAGAGTTGTTTTTATTTAATAATTACACCCAAAATACGTTATGGGTTTCTAAAGGCAAATGTAAACATAAACATAAACTTGAAATCTCCAAATTTTAAATAATAATTCCAATTTTTTTACTGTCGGTAGGTGGGTAAAGATAATCGACATTTTTATGCGGTTCACGTAGAGCATCGGCGTGGCTCAAATTTGGATAGTACCTACATAACAGTGTTGGTATGATTATCAAATAGTTACAGGGCTGTTATGTATGAACTATCGAAATGCTACTTTGTTATTGTAATCATTATTTTTTGTACTTGTATATCCGTGGTTATGTAACGGTTACGTATCAGCCAACTTGCAAACTTGTCGCTTTCTATTGCCTTTGGAATTGTATAACCTTCTGCCTTAAATTCTTCGCTAAGTTTTTCGTTTAATCTTTCTTTTAAAACAGGTTTATTGAGAGGTGTTTTAGAAAATATGACATAAATCGTGTTTATCTCAGTAGGTTTTTCTGTATATAGTTGATAGGTATCTTCTTCGTAATCTTCATTTTTCATGTAGTTGTGTTTATCATTATTAGAGAAAAACACGTATTCTTTATCAGCCTCTACTGGTATTCCTTTTTCAAATTCGTCGGTCATTTCTTGGTATGGCAGCAGCCTGTAAACTTGCTTATTATCATCTAAATAGACTGTAACAAAACCACCAACTGGCGACATAAAATACAACATGAAATCATCTTCATCTTTAAACTCAACAGTACGACAATTCAGGTCGCCACAACGTAGGGTATGCACCTGTAAATCGTGTTTTTCTTGAACAATTTTGCGTGCTTTCAGCGTAACTTTACACCTCACTTCGATTATTTTAACTTTTTTCTTTTTTATTACGTGGATAAATTCAATTTCCGAGAATTTTTTACGTAAAATTTCAATCACCTCGCCACGAACAATGGTATTACCAATCATGTTGAAAGATGTATTTGTTTCAACTTTTTCTCCTGTTATTTTATTTTCTACGTAGATGGTGTTTCCTTGAACAACAATTGAACCAAATGCTTTCTCAAGCGCACTTACAATTGCCTTATTTTCAGCACGTTCATAAGCACTATTTTTTGATTCATTGTCGTCCCACTCGACTTGAGCTTCGCCACGAATTTTAATAATCTTAGGCTCTTTTTGCGCATTTACCGCCAAACTCCAAAACATAATTAACATAGCGATTATAATTTTCATATTCATAACTTTAGGTTTTTATATTTTATATTACTACCTTAAATCCTATTACAGCCAAATTCGGTCAGATGTGTTAATTGCATGATATTAAACATAATAAAGTCTGCAATAAGACATCATTTTGTAATTAATGCGCAAAATTTGACTGAATTTATACAAAAAACGACAATTTTACAGCTATTCCTTAACTAAAAACTCATTGTTCTATCATTTTGAAGAGCAAT
>JAOZMU010000327.1 GCA_029934165.1 Bacteroidales bacterium | reverse complement strand
ACCACTAAAGTATAATGAAAAAACCCGAAAACCAAATTCACTTTAGTATAATTATGGTGAAAGTTATAAAATTTCAATACAGGTTGAACCTGAATACCCATATAAATTACCTATAATTGAGATAAAAAGCACAACAATACAGTCTGGTTGTCCCCATAAATTTTCATCAACAAGTATTTGTTTAATGAAATCACATCAATGGTCAACAACATTATCAATTGCATTTCTTATAGGAAGGTCTGCAATATGGCTTAACAAATATGGTTTTTGGAAGCGGAAAGGATATTGGCCAGGTAATGAACAAGCTCATTAGAGAGTGTTTAGATATAGGTTATTCAAGATTTTACAACAAATTTTGAGTAACCTCAGTTTTAACAATTAAAATGTAATAATATGAATTTAAACTTAGATTATGACAGGATAAGTTATTTGCTTAATCCTGAGCAATTTAAAGATATAAAAATTACAGTGATTGGGTTAGGAAGTGGTGGAGCACCAGCAGTAGACCATTTAACAATGAATGGTTTTCGAAATTGGGATTTATATGACCACGATATACTTGAACCTGTAAATTTAGTAAAACATCCACGAATGCGTAAGGACTTGGGGAGATTAAAAGTTGATATTCAAAAAGAATGGATATTAGACAGAAATCCTGACGCAAAAGTAAATACTTATCCCGAAAATGTTTTACAATCTGAGAATTTTATTAATTCAATAAAAACATCGGATTTAATTTTATCGTGTCCTGACTTGAAAATTATACGAGAGTTTATAAGTGATAAATGTGTTGAACATCAGAAACCATTTGTTACGGCTTCTGTATTTCGTACTGGGATTGGTGGAGAAATTTATTCATATATTCCCAATGAAACAGGGTGTTATAGATGCTTAAATTTACATTTAATGAATAATAACGCATTTATACCAGATGATGCTTTTGGTTTAACAGATGAAGAAGAAGAAAAAATTTATGGATTAGGTGAAAAAGATTTTCAAGCATCAGGATTATCTGTTGATATTCAAACCATTTCATTAATTCAAGTACGTATGGCAATGTCGGTTCTTTTAAGAAACTTTGATACTTCAATACCAAAAATGAACTTTAATTGGATTGTGTACGGAATACGCCCAAAAAAAGGAATTTTTAATCAACATTTTGATATTCGTAAGTTTAATTTAAAGCCCCAAAAGGCTTGTAATTGTAGTAACAAATGAGATATACAAATGAACAAAACGCATTAAATCCTGAAAATTTTACAATCGAAATAGCTGATAATATATTCAACAGGGTTCGTTCTCTTGTATCAAATTCAGATATTGAAGAGGGTGGTAAATTTATTGGCAATATTGAAGAAATAAACGGTAAGGTGTTAATTAAAGTTGATAGCTACATTGACTCTGGTCCTAATGTTAATAACACAAGACATCAAATTATACCAGACAGTAGTTATCAATTAAAAACTTTTCGTCTTATAGAAGAAAAATACAATCAAGATATTGAGCATATTGGGACATGGCACAGTCATCACTGCAATGGTTTGCAACATTTAAGTAGTGGAGATGAAAACGGCTATTTCAGTACTTTAAATAAATCCACTTATAATGTAGATTATTTTTTTGCAATGCTTGTTACTGGTATTTCTTATTCAAAGTTGCAAGTCAAGTTCTACATATTTCAAAAAGGATTAAATGAATATATAGAGCTGCCCCATATTAGAATTCGTAGAGTTAGTAATTCATTTAACGTAAATGTCTATGACAAATATCTTCAATCTCTGGAAGAACAAAATATTAAAGCCAGAAATTCAAGATACAGCAATTTAGATACACCCGATAATGATTATCAACCACGTTGGTATAACTTTATTATTCCTAAAAGAAGAAAAATTTCAGTACAAGATGAACTGAAAAAATTTATAATAGAAGATAAAAAGTGGTTATCTGTACAAAATTTCTTCAAGGTGAATTTATACAACAAACCTTCGGAGGGTGTATATTGGAAATGGTCAATATGGTCAGATGCAAACTACTTTGAAATTAAATTCAAATATCCCCAGCATCGTATTTCTGAATTTGCAACCATAGAATGTATTGATACAAAGCAATCAATATTGATACCTCTTTCCGCTAACAGATATAGCAGGATACTTGAATTTATTGATAATCTAAAATCTTTAAACGCAAAGGAAGATGTATATCAGAAACCGAAGACTATTTATAACACTCAGAGTAATCCAGTTGTACCAAATGAAAATAATAAAACGTCAATCGACTTAGATAAACTTGGAATAAAAGAAATTGTTGTAGCTGATAAAAAATGGTTTAAAAGATATTTTCCATCATCTGAACTTGTTTTGAAAGGTAATGCTATTTATTGGAAAATTAAGACACCATTTTTCTTAATATTCTATAAATATCCAAACGGGAAAGTGTTTAATCCAGCTAATAACAAAGTAATTATTGAGTTTTATAAACTATCTGATATTAAAAACTCATTTAAAGTTGAGAAATTATATATGTCTGAAACAAGACATTTAGAATTTAAAAGTTTAATCGAGGAGGCTGATAACAATTACAAATCAGATTTATTAAAACTTGACAACAAAGATGACCAAGACATATACAGCGAATAGATTAATGTCAAAAGGTAATCTTTTCTTTCCAAATAAATTAATAATTGATACCGAAAGAAAAGAATTAACCTTTTTTAAACGTAATATAACTGGTATTGGCTACTTTAAGAGTACTATGAAATTTAGAGATGTTGTGAGTATTAGTATACATCACAGAAACGAAATTTTACTATATTCTACAATTTTAATAGAAAGTAAAGGTGGATTGATAATCCAAGCAAATGGTTTTAATCCACAAGACGTTGAAGAAATAAAAAACTTAATTGAAAATATGTAAATTATGGCGAAAATATGTCCTGCAATTAAAAAATCTTGTAAGCACTTTGATAACACAAAAAAAAACAAGTGCGGAATGAGGAAACCAAGAATATCAAATAATGGTAAAAATTTCTATTGCAAAGATAGTCCAATGAGTTCAAAAATAATGGATTTAGGATTATTTAGTCTAATCACAGAAGGAACAAAAAAATAAGAAAACCGTTAACATTGTGTTGGTCGTCAGGCTTTTGTGCTTGTTTTTTTGTGGGCTTCGCCCACAAAAAAAACAAGCACAAACGCCCGCCGCCAACACATTTCCGTTATGGCTCACTGCAAAACCAATAAAAAAAGCATATAAACGATTAGAAAAATAAAAACTTCGTTTTTATTTTTCCTCAATTTTGATTTATTTTTTTTGCTAAAAACAATCATCATGAACATAAAACAATTTTTTCAAAAAACAGATGACAGTAAATTAAATTCTAATAAAGATAATTCACATTTATTTTATAACATTTTAAATTCTTCAACTGATATGTCGGTTGCAATAACCGATACAGATTTGAACGTGATTTTCTTTAATCCAAGAGCAGAACAAATTTTCGGATATAAAGCAAATGAAATCATTGGGAAAAATCTGACCGAAATTCACGCAATGCAAAATATTGATTATGATAAAGTTAAAAACGCAATCAAGATTGTAAAAAACGGAGATATTTTTGATTATATCGTGGTTTCAGAAAAACAAAATAAAAAAAAATATCTCAAATCAAAAGTTCGAGCAGTTTGGAACGAAAAGAACGAAATTGAAGGATATGTATTGTTTACTACTGATATTACTGAAAGAAAAACAGCAGAAGAAATACTAAAAAAACAAAACGAAGAACTGAAAATTGCAACAATAAAAGCAAACGAAAACGAACAAAAATTTCTATCATTTGCCGATAATATTCCCGGAGTAAGTTTTATTAAAGACACAAAATTGCGATACACATTTATAAATAAAGAATTTGAACGAATTTTTAAAGTAAAACTATCCGACTGGAAAGGAAAAACTAACAAGGAATTACAATTTTATCCGTCCGAAATTATAAATGAATTACAAGAAAACGATTATACGGTCGCAGTAAAAAAACAGTCAATCAGTTTTATTGAAAATGTGCCGATAAACGACAAAATGCACAACTGGCTTGTAGTAAAATTTCCGCTTTTCGATAACAAAAATAATGTGAGTTCGATAGCCGGAATTGCAATAGACATAACAAAACAAATAACAGCCGAAAAACGTATAAAACAACAAAACGAAATTTTAAAAATCGCAAACAAAAAAGCAACCGAAAGCGACCGTTTAAAAACCGCATTTCTAAACAATTTGTCGCACGAAATACGAACACCTTTAAATCATATTCTCGGATTTTCAGACATTCTTTTAAAAAACAAACAAAAACCTGTCGAAAAAATTACACATTTTCTGAATATCATAAATCAGGGCGGAAACAGATTATTAAAAATTATTGATGACATAATAGAGATTTCTCAAATTGAAACAAATCAAGTAAAAATCAATAAAACAGAATTTTCGGTAAACAAATTGCTTGAAGAAATACGAGAATATTTTGATAACAATAACGAAATAACGCAAAAAAAGTTAAATATCAACAAAATAAATGATTTTCCGAACACAAAAATAACGGCAGATTATGACAAATTATTAAAAATATTTGTGCATTTAATAGAAAATGCCGTAAAATATACCGAAAACGGACAAATTGAATACGGTTATAAACAGATTGACAACAAATTAACGTTTTTTGTATCAGATACAGGGATAGGAATTTCAGCAGAAAATCAGGAGTTTATTTTTAAAGCATTCAGGCAAGCAGATGAA
>JAOZMU010000326.1 GCA_029934165.1 Bacteroidales bacterium | reverse complement strand
TTCCAAAATCGGTAAAAAGTGTAAAGTTTATTTTTGTTATATGAAACATGCCAAGTTATGGCTAAAAATATAAAAACTTGATAACTCTAAAGAGGTAAGTACTCTTACAAAAGTTCTTACGCTTTTTATTAACCTAAGTTATTAATTCACAGCTTAAACGTTTCATAAAAAATAGGTCTTAGACTTTATATCGCCAAAATTCCGTAGGAATGATAGTTTGGTAATATTCATTCTTACGGAATTAAACTGAACCAGTGTCATAAAAAAAGAGTCGCCCTAAACGAGAGCGACTCTTTTGGTTTTGAAATAAATACTAATATCTATTTCGTTTTGTGTAATTTGTGTGTAATAAATGATGCGATTTGTGTCCTAGTGGTTCTTTCAAGAAATCTGCATAAACTTTCGTAATTTGCGGATTATCGTGTGATTTACGGATTGGTTTACCAGCATCTTCGGCGTAGATTGCAGCAATTCTTTTCAAACGAATTTCATCGTTTGTTGGAATTGGCTGTCCACCACCACCAATACATCCGCCTGGGCATGCCATGACTTCAATAAAATGGTATGGCGATTCGCCGGCAACTATTTGATCCATAATTTTACGAGCATTTAGTAGTCCGTGTGCAATTGCAACTCTTACTTCGACTCCTTCAAGGAAGCTAAATGCAGGAATACAATTTTCAATTTTTATCGTTGCTTCTTTCACGCCTTTAAGCCCGCGAACAGGAAGTATATTCAAATTTTTAAACGGAACTTCACGACCAGTAACTACTTCATAAACAGTACGAAGAGCAGCTTCCATAACACCACCCGTTGCTCCAAAAATATCGGCAGCTCCAGACGATTCACCCATTAGGCTATCAAATTGTCCGTCAGGCAGTTCGTCAAAGTTCATTCCAGCTTCGCGAATCATGTGTCCTAACTCACGTGTTGTCAGTCCGGCATCGACATCGCGATAACCGCTATCGTGCATTTCTGGACGATTAGCTTCAAATTTTTTCGCTGCACAAGGCATACCCGCTACGCTGACAATATTTTTTGGGTCGAGCCCCATTTTTTCAGCATAATAGGTTTTTGCCACCGCACCAAACATTTGTTGTGGCGATTTACACGTAGAAAGATGCCCAAGGTACTCTGGGAACATGTGTTCTATGAATTTCACCCAACCTGGCGAACAAGAAGAAATCATTGGTAGAGCAACGTTTTCTTTGTTGACAAGTTTCTTTTGTAAGCGACCTAATAGCTCGTGTCCCTCTTCTATGATTGTCAGGTCGGCAGCAAAGTTTGTGTCGAGTACCGAATCAAATCCGATTTTTTTCAGAGCCGTAACCATTTTTCCTGTAACACGCTCACCAACAGGGTATCCAAGGGTTTCGCCGAGAGCAACACGAACAGACGGAGCTGTATTTATAATAACGTGTTTATCAGGGTCTCCGATTGCCTCCCAAATGTCGTCAAAATATCTTCGTTCTGTCAATGCACCAGTCGGACAGTGAGTTATACATTGTCCGCAGTTTGTACAAACGACTTCATTTAACGGAAGATTTACGAATGTCGAAATCTCCATATCTTTACCTTTATGGGCAACTGTCAAGGCGTTAACGTGCTGTAATTCTGCACAAGTACGCACACAACGTTGGCAACGGATGCATTTGCTTGGGTCGTGTTCGACAGACCAAGACGATTTGTCTATTTCGATATTTGGTTTTAATACCGACATATAATTTGCATTGTCGATATTATACTCAGCAGCAAGCTCTTGAAGCTCGCAATTTATGCTTCTATAACATGTCGTACATTGCGTATTATGTTCCGAAACAAGCAGGTTGATAATATCTTTACGCGCGCGTCGTACTTTTGGGCTTAATGTATTTATAGATAAGCCTTCCATTACTGGTGTTGCACATGCTGGCGGTAGGATACGCCATCCCTCTACTTCGACAACACAGACTCGACAATTTCCTGCTACGCACAGGTCTTCGTGATGACATAATGTTGGTATTCGGACATTTATTTTTTTTGCAGCATCTAATATCGATTGACCCTCATCAACAGTTACTTCAATGCCATCTATGGTGAGTTTTATTTCTTTTGCCATTTTCTAAATTTAATTTTTATGTGCCAAAATTTATGCACATAGTGCTAATTATTACAAACTAATACTTTCCAAAACACACTGATAATAAATTATTTATACCTAAAAAAGTATTTTTTCGTGTGTTGGTACTTATAAGTTAAATTACAATTAGTAAATCATTTCTTCGCGGAAATTATTTACAATCGAAGAGAATGAGTTTGCTACAGATTGCCCGAGTCCACATTTCGATGTAAGTCTCATCGTATCTGTCAGTTTAAGCAATTGGTCGAGGTAATTTGCTGTTCGCTCGCCTCTTTTGATAGCTTCGATTCCGTTGAGAAGTTGTTGGCAACCAATACGGCAAGGAGTACATTGTCCACACGATTCTTCGGCAAAGAAATCAAGGTAGTTTCGTAGTACATTGTACATCGAACGCGAGCTATTGAAAATCATCATCGAGCCACCTGTTGGAAGAGAATATCCTGTCAGACCACCCTGATAGCCAACCGTTGTTTGGTCGAATTTCTTACGTGGCACGCAAAATCCCGATGCTCCACCAACTTGAACAGCTTTTGTATCTCCATCGCCAAATTCGTTGACAAATTCCGACAACGACAAGCCAAATTCTAAATCGTAAATACCACTTTTTGGAGTATCGCCAGATACCGAAAAAAGTTTTGACCCGCGCGAGTCCTGAATACCAAGTTTTTTAAACTCATCAGACCCAATTCGGCAAACCATCATTGCAGAAACAAGCGTTTCGACATTGTTTACTACGGTTGGTTTTCCGAGGTAGCCAGCGTTTGTCGGATACGGGGGTTTGTTGCGTGGTTCGCCACGTTTTCCTTCCATCGACTCAAGCAAGGCTGTTTCTTCGCCACAAACATAAGCTCCGCTCCCGAGTCTGATTTCGATGTCAAAATCAAAGTCGTACTCCTCAGAATAAACCTTAAAAATATCTATTTCTTTTTGTAAAGCTGGTACAAGATATTTATACTCACCACGAAGATAAATATAGCCTTTATTTGCACCAATTATTTTTCCGCAAATTGCCATTCCAGATAGAACTTTGCGTGGTACTTTTTCAAGAATTGCACGGTCTTTGAAAGTTCCCGGCTCGCCTTCGTCTGCATTACAAACTACGTATTTTTGCCCTTCTGGTTCTTTTCTAGCCAAATTCCATTTAAGACCCGTTAAAAAACCCGCGCCTCCACGTCCTTTCAAACCAGAGTTTATTAACTCTTGTAATATTTCTTCGGGGTCGCGTTTCAGGCTGCGTTTCAGTACTTTATATCTTTCGCTAGTATATGAACTGAAAATAATATCTACTCTTTTTAATCTTTTTGACATATCTGTTTTTCTCCTGTTTTTGTCAATTGATTCGTTGTTTTCAAAAGTTTAATGTTGTCTAACACTTATCGTTTTCGATAATCATCAATAATTGTTCGGACTTTTGCCGGCGTTAGCTCTGTGTAAACATCATCATTGATGAGCATTGCAGGTCCTTTGTGGCACCAACCAAGGCAGTTGGTTTCCAAAAGTGTAAACTTCCGATTATGTGTTGTTTCGCCAACTTTTATTTTCAACAAATTTTCGAGGGTTTCTATAATTAGGCGTTTGCCGTGCATGTCGCAAACAATTGTTTTACAAATCCGTATCGTGAATTTACCACGAGGTTCGGTTTCTAAAAAAGAATAAAATGTAGCAGTACCATAGACTTCGGCGGTCGATATATCGAGAGCCTTTGCTATTTCAATCATCGCCTCGTCTGTAACACTTTGTTCTACCTCGGCAACGCCTTGAAGAACGGGCAAAAGGCTCGCACGTTTTGTTCCATGTTTGAGGGTTAGTTCTTTCACTAAAACTTGAACATCTTCCATGTTTTACTTTCTTTAAATGAATTAATAAGTAATTGTGTAAAAAATAAACGACACTTTTTCGGGTTGTTATTAACTTGAATATAAGCTATATACAATTCCTAATAAATAGCACGATGTGCTTAAATGCGAGTTTATTTAATTGTTATTATTTCTTTATTTTTGCAGTGTTAAATTTATAACACAAAAAAAGGTAATTACATGACATCTTGCACCAGACTAACTGATAATTGTCATGTAATAATATTTATTTATACTAAATGTAAATTAGTAATAATTATTATCATGCGATGCAACATGATAAATTGCTCGAATTTCACTGACTTGGAACGTTTATTCTGTTTAGAAATAGGATTTTACAGATAATTAAGGGAATCAAGACCACAAATACCTTAATTTACTATAAATCAAATATAGAATCTATCTAAATAAGAGCACTTTAGTTGGTTCGATATTAAGTAGGCACGTAAAATTACTCAACACTTTTACAGCGATTATTAATATAATACGTTCCCTGATAAGTAGCACTATGTACTTATAAAATGATATTAAAACAAAAAATACCCTAATACCAATAACAGAGAAAAAACTTTTCGACTAAAAAAATTACATTTGTTTTCAATTGCAAAAAAAAGTATTACATTCACAATGTAAAACATTTCGCATCATTTTGTTTCTGTTCTGGCTGCAAATTGGCGTAGATGTGAGAGTTTTACTAATCCGATGTTGCGATTAGTTGGTGTTTTCGGCTTGAGTTTTAGTCATAAAAATATGTACCTAAAAATAATTAAGACTTTATAATTATTATTAACTACTCAAGTTTCTGACTTCGCCATTACATCCTGATATTTAGCACATTGCAAAGAAC
>JAOZMU010000325.1 GCA_029934165.1 Bacteroidales bacterium | reverse complement strand
CTACAAGTAGCTAATATTCTGTGTTTTATGAAACGGAATGGTCAAGTTGGGTTAAGTACTCTCACTAAATTTCGCAAAATATTATACCTTGATACACAACCTGTTATACATCTTACGTAAGCAACATTAAGTAGGTTAAAAACCTTACTTAACAGTAAACTCATAACTAAATGGTAATTCAATCCAAAAATCATTATCAGAAGAATACATCGACTTAGCAATAACACGCCCAGTAATTTGATAATTACCTGCCTTTTTTTTCTTCAAAATAAAACTTCCTATCGAAGCTGAATTATGTTTCGTAGAAATTTTTACATCTAAATTCAAAGTTCCTAATTCTTGTAATTTATTGTTTATTAGCAAAGTATCAATAATTATCTTGCTAATTGTGTCTTCTCTAATAGTGGTAACTTCTGTATTAAAATTTAGGACTAAATTTTCTTTTGTCGAAAACTGAAAATCTTTGCTAATTTTTATACGCAAGTGATTTCCCTTAAAACATTTGCACTCAAAATAGAAAAGTACGTAATCTAATAGCTGAGATTCTACAATCAAAATATCGTTTTGCATACGAATTACGGCGAACAATCTATTGTCGATATGCGTATTGTTAAAATCCGATTTTGCCAGACGATAATCATTCACAGACCAAAGCTGTTGATTATTAGCAAAATAAAATGTCGAATCGTAAATCATTTCATAGTTTTGCACTACTGCCAAAAAATCATCTTCTTTCAAATTTTCCAACGTAACCACACTGTCAATCAGCTTGTTAAATGTGTAGTATTTATTAAGCAAATTAACGACCTTAGAATGAAGCTCGTGTGCATTTTTCGAGTACAATAAATAGGTTTTCCGAGCTTGCTGAGTTTGTTTTTCATTGCTAATTTTGATAAGCTGATTAGAACTAATTAATTCATCTAACAGAGTAATTATCTGAGGATTACGCTCCGATGAGCAAGAAAACAAAACTATCGCAAACGATAGAATTAGTAAATGTTTCATTTTGCTTTTTTCTTAAATTTTATTTCTGCCGTAATTTCCCCGTTTTCCTTGAATGTCATCTGTCCGTCAAACTTCAAATTAACAAAATCCAAACTACACGGAAGGAAAACTTGCGTTGGAAAATAGTTATACTCAATTTTTGGTTTAGAAAACAAGAGGGTGTCCGAGTGCCAAACAGTATCAATTTCCAATTCGGGCAGTTCAGCATTCTGGTTTATTTGGATACGGCGGAGTTTGATTTCCATATCATCGCCTGATAATGAGCGAGTTGGAACAATTTTTACAAGTGGCCAAATAAACTTATTTTCAGTTATCTTTTTGTAGTTAGAATGGAGAGTACGCCATTTTGCTCTTGTCATCTGGCTCTGCATCAACAACATAGCAACTCTTGGCGAAAACGAATCAAATTGCGAAGCGTTGGTATTTGCTATCACGCATTCATCACTCAGCAGAGATGAATACGCATGCAAACTATCCATTGTTGTTTTGTAAATCTTTCTAATCGCTGGCAAACTATCGACACCGGTAGGCATTCTTTTCAATGTATCTACGTAGTCCACAAAACGAAATGTAATATCGTCAATTGCATGAACTATCTCCATTTTTTTATTGTTAAACTGCTGATATATTGACTTATGAGAGGTGCTATGCTCGACAATTCCATAGTTTATAAAATACTCGATATGTTTATTGCTTTGTTCTATTCCGCCAAAAATAATCTGTGCAGCTTCCTTATCGGCATTGCGATGACTACATGAGCTAAATGCCAATAAAACAGCAAATAGCACACTAAACTTTGTAACAAAATTTAAGCAATTTGCTTCATTTTTCATAATTCTGTCTTTGTTGTCAGTACATTTTGTTGCGTCCAAAATTAATAAACAATCTGCTTTGTTTATTAATTATAGCGTATATTTGCCAAAAAAATAACCTAATAACTTATCCTGCGATGCTTTTCAACTCGCTTCACTTCGTTGCATTTTTTCCAATTGTCGTATTTACGTATTTTTTGCTTTCGCATAAATACCGATGGGCTTTACTGTTATTAGCTAGCTATTATTTTTACATCTGCTGGAAAGCCGAATATATTGTTTTGATTCTGGTATCAACAATGGTAGATTTTATCATAGCAAAAAAAATTCATAAACAGGAAAATGCACGTAAACGGAAATATCTTCTTTACGTTAGTCTTGCCCTGAATCTGGGTGTTTTATTCGGTTTTAAGTATTTTAACTTTGTTAGCGACAGCCTACAAACAGTTTTAAATAGCTTCAATATTTTTTATAACAACCAGCAATTCAACGTATTACTTCCTGTCGGAATTTCTTTTTACACATTTCAGACACTCTCATACACAATTGATGTTTACAGGCGAAAAACTGTGCCAGAAAACCATTTTGGAAAATTTGCCCTCTATGTTTCATTTTTTCCTCAACTTGTTGCCGGACCAATAGAAAGAGCAAACAGATTGCTTCCGCAGTTTTATAAAAAATATAAGTTTGATTATAAGCGAATTACAAGTGGATTGCGGCTAATGTTCTGGGGGTTTTTCAAAAAAATTGTGATTGCTGACAACCTTGCAGAATATGTTAATATGGTTTACTCACACCCATCTCATTTTAAGGGTTTTGTAATTATTGTTGCAACATTTTTCTTTGCATGGCAGGTCTATTGCGATTTTTCTGGCTATGCGGATATTGCCGTTGGGTCTGCACGCATACTTGGTTTTAACCTGATTGATAATTTCCGACGACCTTATTTCTCAAAATCTATGAGCGAATTTTGGCGACGTTGGCATATTTCGCTCATGGAATGGTTTAAGGATTACATTTATATTCCACTTGGTGGCAATCGTGTTGTTAAGTGGCAATGGTACTATAATATTATTATTGTCTTTTTTGTTAGTGGTTTATGGCATGGAGCAGCTTGGACATTCATAATTTTCGGAATACTCAATGGTTTTTATATCGTTTTTGCGCTTATTACGCAGTCTGTTAGACAAAAAATCCGAGATTTACTTGGATTAGAAACTTATCCTGTATTGCTAAAAATAATTCAATCGACTACGGTTGTTGCGCTATTTTGTTTTGCTCTGATTTTCTTTCGCTCAAAGAATCTTGATGACGCTTTTAGTCTAATATCAAACCTTTTACATCTTGATTTTGCTCATCCAAATATTGGCTTTTTCGGACGAACTACTGTCGCAATTAATTTTACGCTTATTTTTATTCTTATTGGCATACACCTTATCGAAAGAACAAAAAAAATAGAGGATTATATTGGCGCAAAAAATAAATGGTTGCGCTGGTTTGTTTACTATTTTATGCTTCTAATTACTTTATTGTTAGGTAA
Source organism: Bacteroidales bacterium (assembly GCA_029934165.1). Lineage (GTDB taxonomy): Bacteria > Bacteroidota > Bacteroidia > Bacteroidales > JAOZMU01 > JAOZMU01. Next base: position 1,485 of record JAOZMU010000325.1, on the reverse strand, counting down.
TTTCGGACTAAAAGAATTTATTTACTTTCAGTTTTAGGTTTGCAAATTTTCGCGCAAAAACTTCATTTAGTAAAATAATCAATTTCACTAAATGAAGTTTTATAAAAATGTAGTTGTGTCATGCAAATATGTGCGTAAAATAATTAACTGACATTATTTACTTGCTGACTTTCGATGTTACGGTAATATAAACCAGTTAAAATTGCGATACTACATGTTGTAATAATTGCACCAATCGCAACTCCAGCAATGAATTGGACAGCAGTTCCAATTAAAGGAATGAAACTGAATATCGAAAGAATAGCTCCTACTATCACAAAAACAATCATTAAAGCAATACCGGCTACGAAAGCAATGCCTAAGTATTTGAAGGCAGTTTTCCATGCTATCTTGTTCCAAGAAAATGTAAATGCCTCTAATGCAGACATATCGCCAAGTGTTATAGCCGGAATAGTGAGTATAAGTTTAAATATAATAGCCAGTAAAACTATTAATCCAATAAAAATAAATAACACGCCAATTAATTTACCTATGAGTGCTATCACCAAAAGCCCGACAAGTAAAGCTGCGTACATGAGAAGAATTACGCCTATAATTTTTAGCACATTATTGCTGAAAGACTTATTTAAAGTTGTCTGAATATCTTCAGCAGCACCTTCGGTTTCGGAACGGACTACGAGAAAGTACAAATTATAAATCCATGCTTGAATTATTACGGAAAGAATGGTTATAATCGTAATACCCAGAATAAACGAGGGACTCATTATTTCTCTGAGAACATTTTCAAAACTATCCGTAATAGTTCGAGGGTCGAACGCATTGGCGAAATAATCGACATTAATACCCACCATAGAAAAAATAAAGTCTGTGGCAATAACCGTCATTATAATACTTGTTATTGCATATATTAGCGATATTTTTACCCATGTTCGACGAACCAATTTGTTTGCCGCTTTAATAAAATCTGACTTAAATCCTTGATAATAATCGTTCATAGTGTTTGTTTTTAGTGAAAATTAAATGTTTATTGTAGGAACGCAATATATCGTGTCCTATTGTGAAGTTTATTTTAGTTTATTAAACTCAAGTTTAAGCGTAGCACCCATTTTTCTGCTTGCCTCCTTTATTTCTTCGATATTTCTTTTCGGATACACTAAATCATTTACCAATTCTACGCTTGTTTCTCGTAAAATAATCGAAGATTTTATTAAGAGGACATAATTTTCATGGTCGAATGAAATATCAATTTTGCAAATATACTTTGTGTCAACGTTTTCTTCTTTATGAATTGTAAATCCCAACAATTTGGATAGCTCTTTTAAGATTTCATTTTCTATTATACTCTCGTGTAAATCAGAGATTTCATCTTTATCCCGAGAAGTTAGAACCGCAATTTTTTTTGGCAATGCTTGAAATTGGTCATTCGCCCATTGATAGAGCTAAACAAGTAATGCTAAGTACAAATAATTTAGTAATTTTGCAAAA
>JAOZMU010000017.1 GCA_029934165.1 Bacteroidales bacterium | reverse complement strand
TTAACAACTTAGGTTAATAAAAAGCGTAAGAACTTTTGTAAGAGTACTTACTTACTTGATTAAAATTCTTCGGAATCTGAGAAATTCTCGAACAGAAACTCATCAGAAATACGTTTTGAAGTATGGGCTTCTGTCAAACTACTCGGAATAGTAATAGTAAATGTACTACCTACTGATTTCTGACTCACTACGTCAATTTCTCCGCCGAGTAGGTCAATAAGCGCACTGACAACCGCCAAACCTAGTCCATGTCCGTAATGAAGAGAGTTTATGGAAGTATCTAAACGCTTGAATCTGTCAAAAATGTCCGAAATGTCATGCTCTGCCATTCCGATTCCGTGGTCGCGAACAGAAACGGCAAGTTTATCGTCTTTTTTTGTTGCCTCAATATGGATTTTACCGGCAGCACTACTGTTTTTTATGGCATTGTCGAGCAAGTTAAAAATAATAAGTCGTAGTTTACTTGCGTCAACAAAAAAGTAAAATCCTTCTTTTTGGTTTGAATCTGTCGATTTTTTGAATATCAAGTTAACGTCTCGTTGTGCAGCTTTTTGATGAAATGATTCGACAATTTCGTCGATTAATTCGTTGACATCTAAGTACATCGGCTCTGGACACGATTCGCCAGCTTCGAGGCTAGCGGCGGCAAAAATATTTTTCAGTTGAAAATCGAGATTAAAAGCCTCCTGGTGTATAAGATTTGCCATGTGGTTTACTCGGTTCCTATCATCTGCCCTGAGTTTCAGAATATTACTGGAAAGAGCCAAAATAGATGCAAACGGATTAATAATTTGATTGCGTATGTTGGACAAAAAATGTGATTTTAAACTTTCAGATTCATTTAACTTCTTATTTACCTTGTTCAGTTGTTTTGTTAAATATAGTGTCTGAACAGACGCATTTTTTCCTGTTTCTAGCCTTTGTTTTAACTCGTTAATCAATTCGTTATCTGTTATTTGTTTCATAATCAGAGGTATTTATCTTGCCAAATTCAAATCTTTACAAAAATGGTCGGTTGAACTTGTCTTAATGGAACTCTCATGTTTGTAATTGATTCTGAATGCCCTAGGAAAAAATAGCCTCCTGATTTAAGCTTCTGGCACAATTTATTTATCACACTTTCTTGCGTTTCGCGGTCGAAATAAATAAGCACGTTTCGGCAAAAAATTATATCAAAAGAATCTGCTACATTATAAGATGAATCCATGAAGTTTAATCGTTGAAAGGCAATTTTTTTTCGTAGTTGTGGTATTAGCCTCACTGTTTGTTTGTCTCTGTCTTTGCTACGTAGAAAATATTTTTTTTTATACCCAATAGATATATGCGCAATTCTATCGTCTTTGTAGATTGCACTCACGCCTTGCTTGAGGGCACGCGTAGAAATATCGGTGGCAAAAATACTAAAGTCCAAATTTTGATTTCTTGTTGCTATCTCGGTCATCACCATCGCTAGGGTGTATGGTTCTTCGCCCGTAGAACAGCCGGCACTCCAGATTTTAAGGGGTGTCATCACTCTTCTTTGCTGCAAAATCGAGGGAATAAGTTTCTCTGACATAAAATCAAAGTGCGTTGGCTCGCGAAAAAAATCAGTTTTATTGGTCGAAACAACGTCAATCATCTGAATCACCTCTACCACAGACCCTTCCTTACTAAATAGGTAATCTATATATTTTGAGAATGAGTCAATATTCAAAGCTCGCAAACGCTTGTGTAGCCTACTTTGCAACATTGTTCGTTTGGCTGGAGGCATTTTTATTCCAAAATTATCGTAAATAAAATTACTGAGCCGTTTGAAATCAACCTCAGACATACGAGTGTTAATAATTTTCTGCAAATTGGGAACTGTCATCTGAATTGTAGTATTAAATCATGCTAAATTAATAATTTCAATCTCTGATAATCAACTGTCAGAACAAATGTTTGTTTTAGGCAAATCACAAATAATAATTAACCTTATGCACTTGTTATTTTAACCTTTAACGGCTTAAAAAACACTTAAATATTCCCGATATTATCGCATTTTTAATTATTAAAGCTCAAAATACCTGCGTGCAAAAATTGGCTAAGTTATATATTGTAAATTGCTTTAAACTATAAAAATCCTGCCGTTGCATAAAAAAATAAAGGTAGGATTTTTTTTGAGTTTAACTAAAATAAAATCGAAAAATAAACATCATTACAAGTTTACTTTTGTGATTTTTAAATTTACTTTTGTGATTTTTTGTTTGCATTAGTGTATTTTGTTTTAATTTCTTGGATATATGATAGTTAATTTCTACCTTTGTAACTGTGGTTTCGAGAATTGAAGTTGCAGCTACCAATTCATTTTGATATATATCAGTAAATCAAGCATCTAAACGATTATAATTTAATTTCTTTTTTCTTATAATTTAAGATATGTGATGTAGTTTAAGCTACAACAAAGAATAAAGGTTATTTTCTAGTTTTTTTGGTAAATATAATTTCTAAATGGAAAAAGGATTTAATTGGGAAATATTTTTCACTCTACTCCAAGATGAGCTAATCGTGCCAATAATTGGTCCTGAGCTTATTTTAGTGAAGACAGATAACAATACGCAACTACCAATTTATGAGTATATTACCCTGAAATTGGCAGAGCGGTTAAACCTTGACCCCAAAGGTAGTAACCTTTATTCTTTTATATCAAACCACCAAAATAGCACTTTCATAAATTCGATGATACGCCCAGTTTTCAATGACATATCAATAGAAGATATCAACTTAGAACCACTAATAAAGCTTGCACAAATTGATGAGTTTAAGGTATTCCTTTCACTATCTTTTGATAATTTTCTTGAAGAAGCATTAACTAAAATACGCTGTTCGGAAGACGATTCTATCGAGATTATCAATCACTCCCCCACTCCAACGGCAGTTCGTCCTATTATCAATAAAAACCATAAGGCTTTAATATTCAATCTTTTAGGGAACATCAAATTACAGAGTGGTTGCGCAAGGACAGACGAAGAGTTGATAGAATATCTTTTTGCTATTGTATCTGGCGCGACTATCGGACAAAAGCTCTATTCTGAAATTGATGGAAAAGGTCATTTATATTTGGGTTGTAATTTGCCCGATTATACAAATTTAATATTCATAAGAACAATTTCAAATGAGTCTCTTTCAAAAGGAGAAAATATAAAATTTTTAGTTGAAAATAATTACACAAATACTGCTTCGTTAGACGTATTACGAAAAAACAGAGCCGAAATTTATCAGCCCGAGTTTACAAATGGAAACAATGTGGTCTCATTTATAAACGAAATGTATGAACGCTGGCAAAAACGAAAATCAACCAGTGTAGCTAAGAGATACGAAGGCGGAGTTTTTTTCTCGTACCACCCATCAGACAAATATATTGTCGAGCCTTTTATCCAGATACTCTCTGACAACGGAATAGAAATTTGGCACGAAGAATCAGACTCCCTATCTGACCATAATGCGCGAAAAAAAATTCGTAATCAAATAAAAAGCTGTATCCTGTTTATTACCTTTGTATCAAACAGTTCGCTCACCGACAATTACAAAAAGACAGAATGGCAGTTTGCAAAATCGCGACGAAGTTTTTTTGAAGACGAAGGTGCCACTTCTTTTATTATTCCATATTTAATAGGTGATATAACCGACTCTGACGCGAGAATACCAGAGTTTTTGAAATCAATACCTATGCAAAATGTATTAGGTTGTGATGTTTTGAAAGATGTAATTCCACAATTACAGTTATTGTAGTGCAAAAACTTGTTGTCTCAATTTTTTTCCTTAAATTTGAATTGTGAAATATAGTTACACCGTATGAAAGCAAAACTGACAGTCAACAACCAATATCCCTATTTAGGTCTTGATGCTTATGATGAAGAGCATCAGGCTTTTTTTCATGGGCGAAAAAAGGAAACGAAAGAGCTTCTACATTCAGTTCAAAGAAATATTGTAACAGTACTTTTTGGTAAATCTGGATTAGGGAAAACATCACTACTTCGGGCAGGAATAATGCCAAAATTACGCAAGCAATTTCACCTACCGATTTATTTGCGTATCAACTTTAGTGATAAAAATACTTCGCCAATTACCCAAGCGAAAATTTCTATTATTGAGCAAATAAATAAAAAGGATAAGGAAATTACCGACTTTGGTAATCTGAGCCTGTGGGAATATTTCCACACTGTAGAAATACTTGGCGGTATGGCGACGCCTGTGCTTATTTTTGACCAGTTTGAAGAAATATTTACTCATGGCAAGCACAATCAAAAACAAGCCAACGAATTTATTACAGAACTCACTAATTTAGTCGAGAATCAGATACCAATATCTGTTCAAGAAAAGTACAGAAATGATATTCCGTTTACCTTTAGCGACCAAAATTTCAGGGTAATAATTAGCTTACGTGAAGATTTTTTACCTCATTTAGAGGGATTTAACAGTTATATTCCTTCTCTGAAAAAATCACGATACCGCATTTCTCAGATGAACCGCGATAATGCTATTGAAGCTGTTTATGAGCCAGGTAAAGAAATTATTTCTGAGGATAATGCAGCCAAAATTGTTGATTTAATTTTCTCTGAAACGCCAGCCGATAGCGAATATGAAGACACTGAAAATCAAGATGTTTGGGATAATTATAGTGTAGAGCCTTTTTTGTTGAGCTTGATTTGCTACCAAATAAACGAACTACGAATACAAAATAATGAAGAGGGAATCAGCAATTCGGTTTTAGAAAAAGTTGTTATTTCTACGATACTACGTAATTTTTATTATCATAGTACCCATGATTTAGGTACAAATGTGCGCAAAGTTATTGAAAATCAATTGCTTACAGTAGATGGGTATCGTAAACTACAACATAAAAACGATTTACTCTTACAGAATGACATTGCCGATTTTGACGTTAACACCTTAATAAACAGGCGAATAATTCGGAACGTCGTTATGAGTGGCGGTGAACACTTAGAGTTAGTACACGATGTTATCGTCCCTGTTGTTAGAGAAAATAGAGACATTAGACTCGAAGAAGAAAGGCGAATAGCAAGAGAAAAAGAGCTGACACTAATAAAAAAGCAGCAAAAAGAGAAGCTCGAAGCAGAACGACAAATTATTGAAGAAAAGGCAAAACAAGCACTGAAAACTCATAAGCAAAAGATTAAAAATTTCCGTCGAGTTTTAGTTGCCATTACAATTGGGTGTGTAGTTGCCATTATTGCTGGTGTTTATGCCTTTCAGCAAAAGACAAAAGCGGAAAATAGTGAGGCGAAATCTAACTCATTACTAATTGCATCGAATGCCTTGCTGCTAAACTCTACAAACCCGACACTTGCTTTCAGACTGGGTGAAAATGCCTACAAATCGAAGCCCACTCCTCTAGCCACCAGAGCAATACGAAATAGCTACTACAAGAATAGTTTTTATAATATAATGACAGAAGATAATGCTCCTTACTCTTATGTAAGTTTCTCGCCCGATGGTAAGTACTATGTTTCTGTGAGTGGTCAAATAGCTACAATTCACGATTCTAATGGTAATGCTACTCAATCTCTGGATAAACATACGGAAAAAATAAATTGTGCTACATTTTCTAATGATGGAAAATTTGTCGTAACGGCTAGTGATGACGGAACAGCAAAAATTTGGGATATTGAAGGAAATTTGATTCGGGAATTTTTGAAACATAAAGAAGAGGTTAATCGAGCTTATTTTTCTTTAGATGGAAAAAAATTAATTACGTCTGGAAATGATAATATTGCGATAATCTGGAATCTTGCTGATAATCAAGCTATTGAATTAGAGTTGCACACCAATGATGTTGTTGATGCCGTTTTTTCGTCAAGTGGAAAATACATTGCAACCGCAGGTGCTGACCAAAAAGTAGTTATCTGGAATAGTTTTGGAGAAGAATTACACTCTTCGGACTTGGATTCTAAAATTAATGCTATTCGTTTCACGCCAGACGAAAAATACGTAGCTGGAGCGATGAGCGATAGTTGTGTTCATATTTTAGACTTTGTAAATAACAAAACAAAACAAATTATACGTGGTCATAATGGTATTGTAAATTCACTTGAGTTTTATAGTAATGATATTGACACTCTGTTAGTTACTGGTGCTTATGATAATACGGCAAGACTTTGGTCTATGAACGGAATCAATATTCAGACTTTCACCGGACACGCAGGACAAGTTACGCAGGCAACAATATCTCCAAACGGAAAATTTATACTCACTGCTTCGAGTGATAAAACGGTACGTATTTGGAAAAAATCCATTGCTGCACCACTACTAAGATTTGCGCAAAGAATAAATAATGCTTGCTATTCTCAGGATAAACGAATAATCCTTTCTACGCAGGGAAGTATTGCACAACTTTGGACAACTCAAGGTAAAGAAATACGCACATTAAAAGGACACTCTAATACTATTATGTGCGCAGATTTCTCTTCCGATGGTAATTATATTGCAACAGGAAGCGAAGACGGAACAATCATTTTGTGGACATTAGAAGGGCAAAAAAAACAAATTTTACACGGACATAGCGAAATAATTCTTTCGGTTAGATTTTCTCCGGATAATAAAAAGATAATTAGCTGTGGCAGAGATAATTCAGCAATAATTTGGGATACGGAAGGGAATATTTTGCACCGTCTTAAAGGACATGAAAATTGGGTTAATAGTGCCGAGTTCTCACAAGACGGCACAAAAATTATTACAACATCAGACGATTATAATGCAATGGTTTGGAGCGTTGATGGAAAGCACTTGATAACACTTTTTGGACATTCGGCAATGGTAATCACTGGCACATTCTCTAAAGATGGAAAATACATTGCCACAGGAAGTTACGACGAAACCATCAAACTTTGGGATGTGAAAACTGGCGAAGAAATTAACACTTTTCTCGGACACGAAGGAGCTGTTAATTCGTTAGAATTTTCGGACAATAATGAAACAATTTTATCTGCAAGTCGAGATAAAACTATTAGAATTTGGAATTTTTCTGGTGTAGAAGTATTCAAATTTATCCGACACAAAGACGACGTATTGTCTGCCCAATTTACAGATAATGGTAAATACGTTCTATCAATCTCGGCTGATAAAACAATACGTCATTGGCCAATTGCACCGAGCGAAATTATTCGTCTTATTGATGTCGAAAAAACATACGGAAATGTTTGGAGCATTGATAGTCAAACTCGTAAGAAACTGGAAAAACTTAAAATAGTTATTTGAGCTATGATTTTGGCAAATCACAAATAATAATTAACCTTATGCACTTGTTATTTTAACCTTTAACGGCTTCAAAAAACACTCAAATATCCCGATATTATCGCATTTTTTGAATTGTTAAAGCTCAAAATAAGCACTCATACAAAAGTTTTTACATATTTACTTGTTCATATTTCGCTGATTAAGTGAACTTTGCAGAAATGCGTAAGCAACATTAAATAGGTCTTAGACCTTACATGCGTGCAAATTGGTTAATTATATATTGTGAATTGCCTTACTAAATGCAAAATTAATCTTTTGCATTTTTTTATTGACCAAACAGTTTTCAAATAGCATCGTAAATACCTTATCATCAATTGATTATCAAAAAGAATTATAAGTCTATTTCAATATGTATGACATTTTTAAATTGTATTTTGTAAACGCCTGTAAATCAACACCTTGTAAAATCCGCAAAAATTATTTAAACTACTGATTATTAGAGCAATATGTTTTTATACATTGGAAATGTCATACACATTGCTATTTGATAAGTGTCAATACCGACTCGGTATAAATTCCAAACAGACAAATTTCATGTCAAAAAAAAAAATAGAAATAACGCCAGAAACTTCAAAAAAGGTAAACGGGATTAAGTCCATAAGGGCGATAAAAGAAAACTACGATTTAATAAAACAACTTACGAAAATAGATTTGTTAAGCCAGTATAAAAAATCATTTACTGGCTTTGCTTGGATGGTGATTAATCCACTATTCACAATTGTTATATGGTTATTTTTACACAAAGCTGGGCTATTCAATCCTGGTGATACAACTATTCCATATACAGCATTTTTACTTATCAGTGTTACATTGTGGAATTTTACGCTTGGGTATTGTCTCAGTATATCAACACTAATTACCACATCGGCAAAATTAATTATACATAATAATTTCCCTCATGAAGTTGTCATAATCCAAAAAACATTAGTACATACAATAACGTATTTGATAACAATATTAATTGTACTACTTTCACTTGCTTTTTTTAAAGTTTATCCTACCTTTCAAATCCTATTAATGCCGCTTACAATTATTCCTGCGATACTGTTTTGGCTTGGAACGGGATTGTTATTAGCTGTTATAGAGGTTGTTGCAATAGATATTTATAATGTGTTAATAAAAGCAACAGCTTTAGTTATATATATTACCCCCGTAATTTACTCCAGTAATATTGAAAGTTCGTTGATACGAAATGTAATTGAATATAATCCACTTGCGTATATTTTTATAACAACTCGTGAATTAGCCATCGGTGGCAATCCGAGTTTCGATACAAATTTTTGGATAAGTAGCCTCCTTTGTAGTGTGTTTTTTCTTATAGCATACCGAATTTATAAAATTAATGAGCAAAAGTTGATAGAAAGGATACCGCAATAGGATTTTTACGATTTCTCGAAAAAACCTTCCTTTTGCCTGAAAATAAGTATTTTACGAGTAAAAAAGACAAACCCGCCAAACAATTATAATGAATAGTGATATTATTTTAAACGTAGAAAATGTCTCTAAAAAATTGTGTAAAAGCCTTAAACGTAACATGTTATACGGTATTAATGATGTGGTACGAAACACCATAGGACTTAAACAAAAATCAAATTATCTGCGACAGAGTGAATTTTGGGCAGTAAAAGACATAAGCTTTCAACTGAAGAAAGGCGATGCACTTGGTATTTTAGGAAATAATGGTGCAGGAAAAACAACACTAATGCGCCTATTAACAGGTATTTATCCAATAGATAGTGGTACAATAACAGTCGATGGAAAAATTTCGCCTCTATTTGCACTTGCTGTTGGAATGAACCCAATGTTTACTGGTCGTGAAAACATCTACGTAAAAGGCACACTGTTGGGTATGAGCAGCAATGAAATAAACCAAGAGATTGATAATATCATCGAATTTTCTGAATTGCAAGAGTTTATAGATTCTCCTTTCGGTATTTATTCATCTGGAATGCGAGCTAGACTGGGTTTTTCGATTGCAGTAGCCAGTAATCCTTCACTACTAATTATTGACGAGGGGCTTTCTGTTGGTGATATTGCGTTTCGTAATAAATGTTACGATAAATTGGACGAATTAAAAAATGAAATAGCAATAATAACAATTTCGCATAACGTCAATAGAATCAGTCGTATAGCTAATAGGCTAATGATTATGGACAAAGGAATGATTTGCCACCAAACCAATGATGTTGACGATGGAATTCATTATTATTTGCAAAAATGGAACGTGCCAAGTGTGGAGAACATGAAAAATTTTTCCGTATTTGACAAAAATCACACGCAATTAAATCCATCTAACAAATTATCAACTCCGCAAAACATTAAAATAAGTAATAATGCCAAATTAATTTCGCTACATATACCCAAAACAGCAGGAACTTCGTTCCGAAATATTTTGAAATATGTTTATGGAGACTCAAAAGTTGCTCGTTTTGATATTCTTGATAAGTCGAAAAACATAAATGTTGACGAACAACGATTAGTATTACCAAAATTATCTAAGCATATTAGCGTAATTCATGGGCATTTTTTGTTTTCCGATTTAAAAAAGAAGCTGGTCATAAAAGAGAATACGCCAATAATTACTTGGTTAAGAGACCCTGCCAGCCGCGTAATTTCAAACTATTTCTATCTTGACAAACAACTAAAGGAAATAGTTCTTTCAGAAAAATTCCCTCGCACAAATATGCTTAAAAGAATGAAAAAAACGCTCCTTGAGTTCGCAAATATGGAAGGGAATCGGAATAGGCAATACAAACATTTACAAGGAATTGCATTAACTGAATTTACTTTTGTCGGCATTACTGAGCATTTTTCTGACGATTTGAACGACTTGGCTAAAACACTTAACTGGAATAATGTTATTGAGTATAAACACAATATTACTGCTGCAAAAAAGCCTATTATTTCAGAAGAGGAAATAGCAGAAATTAAATCATTGAATAGGCTTGATTATCAACTATATGAAGAAGCTCTGGCTTTGCGAAATAAACGAAAGGGCAAAACTAATGAATAAATTAGTGTCCATTCACATTCCGAAAACTGGCGGGAGCAGCTTCCACAAAATATTGCAGCAACAATATGCAGAGAACCAGCTATTTAGTTTTGAAAAAAGAATCGGAAGCGATCAATCTAATATGAAAACTCATCAGGATTTGATTGCCAAAATTCCCGAACAGGTGATGTGTATTCATGGACATTTTCACCATTCCGAATTGAAACCATATTTGCAGCAATTTCCTGATACTAAACTTGTTACTTGGCTCAGAAATCCTATTGAGCGAGTAATTTCTCATTACTATTTCTTGATGCAGCGTATTAGTAAAAACACGAATGACAAAGAAAGGTACTTGGAAAATGTTAGCTTATTGGAATTTGCTGAATGCGATTCGCGTAAAAACTTAATACACAGGTATTTACAAGGCTCAGATTTGAATTCCTTTTTTTTTATTGGGATATTGGAAAACTTCGCAAAAGATATTTCCTCGTTATCCCATAGGCTAGGTTGGGTTTTATCAAATGCCGATTTTCATGAAAAAAATAATATTCAGAATAAGTATGAGGTTGATGAAAAAACAAGGAGACATATCAAAGAATTAAATAAAAAGGACTTCAAGATATATAATACGTTGTTAAATCTTCGTAATAACAACCATGTAATTTCTGCTATAATATCTAAATTTACGTCAACAAAAATTTATTAAGATGATATGGATTGCTTCGTTTCCGCGTTCTGGTAACACATTTTTACGTAATATTTTTTATGAGGTTTATGGGTTAAAATCAAGCACGTATCATCTTGAATCATCATACCCAATTGATGATAATTATGATTCATACCCGCTAGTAAAAACTCATTTACTTCCTAGTCAATTAACTAAGGGGAATAATAAGTCTATTTACCTAGTTCGTGATGGACGCGATGCGCTTATTTCCGTTGCTCACATGCGAAAAGATATTGTTGCACCCGAATCCAATTTTCGGGAAAACTTGAAAGAAGCCATTATCGCGGCAGAAGGAAGTTATTTTGGTGGTTGGTCGGAAAATGTTAAACAATGGTTTAATTACGCAGATGTTGTAATTAAATACGAGGAACTTATTATAAATCCTAAAGCTTGTTTTGCCAAGATAAGTAAAGTTATGAATCTTCCTGCTGCAAATTGGGACAAACTGCCTACGTTTGAACACTTAAAAAACAGTATTCCTAAGTATGGCGCAAAACACGATTTACAAATATCTGATACAGATAAACAAGACTTTGCCCAAAAATTTTTCCGTAAAGGAAAAGCAAACAATTGGATAGAAGAAATGCCTGATGATTTACACGATTTATTTTGGTACTACCATGGTAAAATGATGGACAAACTTGGCTATTCCGACGGAAGAATTGCTGGTATTAGATTTCCGAAGAAAGAGCATTGGTACTTAAATAATGGAGTTCGGGGTTTCTATTTTCGCGGGAAACGTAAATTAGCTAAAATACTAGGTTTTCGTAAAAAATAAATTTTCTTTTGTAACAACTTTAAATCCGCAAGTCTTTTTATAAGTAATTGAATTTCAATGATTAAAATCTATTTTATTTCACCTGTTTATGTGAAACAAAATAGATACAAATACTTAAAAGTAAAAGGATTACAAAAAGACCTTCGGATTTAAGGAACAATAAAAAAATAAATTGGAATTTCTGACGCAATTATTTTGGGCAGTATCAAACTTTTAAAAATAAAGATAAGTGATAAGTGCCATGTACTTTTTAATATTGAGACAACGATTTACTATTTAACTGAAAGTCAGCAACAAACAGCAAATAATGGTTAATTTAATCTTCGTTCTAAAAGAATAAGTCAAAAACCTGAGTTTTTATTTTATTGTTATTTAGTAGATAAACAAATCTGAAACAAACTCCTAATGATTACAATCTTCACATATTTGGACGACAGTCTTCCTGAAATTCGTAATTTGGTTACAAGCAACGTTACAAATAGCAACGAATTTACATTTGTAACTTCCACAGAGTTTGCAGCCAACAGTTCCACCCAAACAATGTATGTTGTACGCGACCCAAGAGACATTATTTCCAACCGTGTTGCAAACACGAACACAAATGATGTTTACAATGCAACAACAAATTTAATAGTTAACGAGAGTGAAGACTTTCTTGGAGGTTGGTCAAATTTTTCTTGTTTTTGTCTGGAGAACGCTACTTTTATTGTGAGGTACGAAGAACTATTTTCAGATTTCAGAGGAACATTCCAGCGTTTTACAAATAGCATAAAACAAAATATTGAAGTAAAAAAGCAAAAGTATCAAGGTTGGAAAAACTCATTGTCCGAATTTCATCAAGACTTATTTTGGAGTTATCATGCGCCTACAATGGAAAAATTTGGTTACTCATTAAATGGAAATATTAAACTATTAAACAATGACTTAGATTATATTCTTATCAAAAAAATGGGCTTCAAAGTCGATAAACAGAGGCGACAATTTAAAGTTGCCATCGAGGCTCATAAACTGCACATGGAAAAAACTGACGGCTCGAAACGATACCTGAAAGAGTTGTTAAAGCAATTTCTTGTCGTTGGCGAAAACGAGAATAGTCGGTGGAATTTTGGTTTATATATTTATAATAAGGTGTATCCGATACGAAATTATGCTGATACAATTTTAGATGAATCGGGAAGTAAAGACAAGTTTGAGTATCAGATTCCGCCGCTAAAAGAAAAGGTTAGGCAGCTAATTCCTTTGTGGCTTAAAAAACCGGCAGCGCTTGTTTACAAATGTGGTGTTTTTACAAAAAAAATGATTGCAAAAGTAATCAAATATATTCGTATTAGTCGATATGACCTAGTTCATTTTACGATGAACACACTTTCTTATCCATTCAAGTTTGTGAAAAACAGATATTTAGTTACTGTTCATGATTTTACTCCAACTTTATTTCCTGAATTTCATGAAAATCATTCGCCCGAAATTTTTGCAAGCGATTTGGAATTTATCAAAAAACAAAATGCTGATGTTATTGCGGTTTCAAATTGGACAAAAAAAGATTATTACAAAGATGGCGATATTGTTGATAATAAAGTACATACAATTTACGAGGGCGCAAATCGAAAAATGTTTCGTAAAAACTTTGACACCGAAAAAGCAAAAAAAATACGAGAAAAATACAAAATAGGTAATTATCCTTATATTCTTTGTTTGTCAACTATTGAGCCACGTAAAAACCTGAGTAACACTATTATAGCGTTCAAAAAATTACTTTCGAGTAATTCTGAATTGAATGTGAAATTAGTTATAGCCGGCAGAAAAGGCTGGATGATTGATAGTTTGTTTCAAAATGCGGAATTGACATCTGACCAAGTAATTTTTACTGGGTTTATTGAAAACAGCGATTTACACATTATATATTCTGAGGCTTTAGCTTTGAGCTATATTTCACATTATGAGGGATTTGGATTGCCAATTCTGGAAGCCATGAGTTGCGGTACGCCAGTTATTTACGGCGATAATAGCTCGCAACCAGAAGTTGCTGGCGATGCAGGATACCCAGCAAACTCTAACAGTGTTGAAAGTATTTATACTCAAATGTACTGTGTTTGTTTTAACTCTGAGGAACGTGCCGAAAAGGCAAAACTATCTCTGAAACAGTCGTTTAAATTCTCTTGGCGAAAAGCGGCAATAGAGACACTTGCAACTTATGAGAAAATAATAAATGAAACGAATAAAAGTTTTAGGAAAAAAGAATAATTCCGAGTCGGTATCTTTCGTATAAGACCTAAGTAAAATGAATTTAATAAAGTAAACCATTAAAATTCCTAACTAAAACTAAATCAGGCGTAAGCAAAATTATTAATTATTAATTTTCCATTACTAAGACCTAATTTTCATGAAATGTTTTAGCTGACTATTAACAACTTAGGTTAATAAAAAGCGGAAGAACTTTTATAAAAGTACTTACATGGCTTAGTCATAAAAAATTGTCTGTATATTAAATAATTATATTGAATTTAATTGTCAAAACTATAACAGGTTGAATATTAAATAATTATAGGCTATAAACATACCAAGCCTACGGATTTAATACAAGAATATAAATCTGGAATGCACGGCTGTGTTTCTTTTTGATAATCAACCAATTACACAAACCAATTTATCGCTACTTGAAAGCGGTTTGGAGCAGGAAACAATAAGCAAAAAAACCTACCAATTTTTATTTGATAGGTTTTTTATGCTCATGATTTTTATTACGTAAGTTGCTAATAAACAACCATGAAATTTAGTGGAAATATGTCTTCGACTTTATTATTTTGACAGAAGTTCGGCTGCCTCGACAAGGCGAATAAATTCTGCTCTAAAACCGTCATCATCAGAACCTTTTGCCTTTTTTGCTCGCTTGATTACATTTGTGTACGATGCATTTTTCTTAAACTCGGAATCCCGAAGCAGTAAACCAAATTCTATTACCGCCGAAACAAAACGATAGTTTTGAGACATATCTGTTTTTTTAATATCGTCTTCTTTTATTCGCTGCGTAATGAGCTTACTAACAATACCATCTGGCTTTTTGTATCGTAATTTAACGGTTGCAAGATTTTTGCTTTTCACAACTTTTGTGTTTTGGTATTCTAACTCATCAACGCCTTTGATTTTTTCATCGGAACCGGCAGGAATAATTTCATATACGGCTGTAACAGAATGACCTGCACCAATTTCGCCAGCATCTTTTTTGTCATCGTTGAAATCTTCTGCATTTAGCATTCGGTTTTCATAACCTATTAAACGATAACCTTTTACCTTTGCCGGATTAAATTCTATTTGAATTTTTACATCTTTGGCAATTGTAAACAAAGTTCCCCAAATTTCTTTGCCAAGAGTTTTCTTTGCTTCAAGGATATTATCAATATATGCGTAATTTCCGTTGCCAGCATTTGATAGTTTTTCCATTTTAGAATCCTTGTAATTTCCCATACCAAAACCAAGAACTGTCAGAAAAATATCGTCATCTCGTTTGTTTTCTATCAGGCGAACCATTTCGGCATCGCTGCTTGCGCCTATGTTAAAATCACCATCAGTTGCAAGAATTACGCGATTGTTTCCGCCTTTGATAAAATTTTCTTTTGCTAATTTATACGCTAGTTTAATTCCATCGCCACCAGCCGTTGAGCCTCCAGCAGATAGCTTATTCATTGCATTGAGAATCGTTTTTTTCTTATCGCACGAGGTCGGACGCAAAACAACGCCGGCAGCACCTGCATAAACTACAATTGCCACTTTGTCTTTTCCGCGCAAATTGTCCAAAAGTATGCTGAATGCTTGTTTCAAAAGCGGAAGTTTGTTTGGCGAACTCATTGAGCCTGAGACATCAAGCAAAAAAACGAGATTGCTCGCAGGAATACTTTTGACTTCCAACTCGCGTCCTTTTAATCCGATAGACATCAGGTAATGGTCTTTGTTCCAAGAACATGCGCCCATTTCCATGGTAATTGAAAAAGGGTCGTCGCCTTTTGGCTGTGGATAATCGTAATCGAAATAATTTATAAACTCTTCGATACGAACGGCATCTTTAGGAGGCATTTGGCTACCAGTAACAAATCTTCGCATGTTAGCGTATGCAGCGCGGTCAACATCGGCAGAAAATGTCGAAAGTGGCTCATTTAAAGGACTTTTGAAAATATTTTCATTTATAACATCGTAAGATTCCGTATTATGTTCAACATAAGGTCGGTCGAAATTGCCACTCACTGCACATCCAACAATAGCACGCTTTTTGCTTTTCTCTACTATCATAAAAACCTTTTCATACCCCTCTTCCATATCTTCAATCTCCTCAATCTCAATAAGAAGCTCTGGAGTTTCAAAACTCAAAACGGCATCAACAACAGTTTTAGTTCCAATTGTTTTTTCGATGGTAGGCATTCCGCCAAACGAAAAAACAAGAGTTTTGGCATTGTCGGGTACGGTGAGCTTATACGTCCCTTTACGATTGGTAATTGTTGCGAACTTTTGCTGGTTTTTCACTTTCACAGTCGCGCCAGCAATTGGGTTTCCTTCGTTGTTGGTTACAGTTCCCGTAATAACTTTGGAAGTAGGCATAAATGCGAATAAAGCAAAAAGACCGATGATTGATAGAATTACACCTAATTGTCTCATGATTTTCAATTTTTAATTAGTAATAATTATTTTTATTAACTACCCTGCACTTTTAGGCGGATAGTGCTATGTATTAGTAATTGTATATATATAACATTCAAATTTATATCTGCAAAAAAGTGTCGTTTTGCTATTCGGCTAAGTAAGGTCTAAGACCTATTTTTTATGAAACGTTTAAGCTGTGAATTAACAACTTAGGTTAATAAAAAGCGTAAGAACTTTTGTAAGAATACTTAAATTACGAATTGGCTTACGCTGGATAATATTCATGTTACAAAATTTATTCGACTAAGTATTAGACTTTGGACAAAATTATTAAAACTAATAAATAATAATCAATTAATAA
>JAOZMU010000324.1 GCA_029934165.1 Bacteroidales bacterium | reverse complement strand
CATATAGGGTACAAAATAATCAATTATTAACATCCCAGTCTTAGACCTTATTATTCGGTTACGTGCAATTCTACAGTTTGTAAAATTTCTTTTGTATCGTCGTTATAAATAAATGCCACGACAGAACACTCGCCTTCAACCCACGCATTATCAAGGGTATAGGCATACGAACTAACAACTTTATGGTTGGTAGCAATTTCGCCCGCTGCAACTTCCATTCCATAAGTTGTGTTAATAGCGGTACGAAGAACGTGTTTATGCACGTAATCTTCAATGTCTGAAGGAGTTGCGGTATTATCTTTTTGCCATTGAATAATATTATTTTCTACCAAATAAACGCCTAATTTGAAATTCCCGTTTGTGGCTTGCAAAAAATGACTTTCGATGTGAGTACATAATTTTCGGTTTGTCGCATCATATTCGTTAATCATTTGCAAATCAACGACAACGTCTTTCACAATTTCGGTTTGGATAGATGCAGCCCAGTTTTGATATGACACTAAATTGGCACTCTCAAAACTATTTACTAACCCAATCGGATAATAAGGAATTCCCATTGCAGCCTCAAGTTCATTGCCTGTTTCGGTACGAAAATCATACGTGTACATCCCTGATTCATAGGGACGTGCGTCAAATCCGGCATGAATTGCAACAGCGATAATTTGTCCGGGATTGTTTGTCGCCAATTGGTCTAATGCGCGATGGGCAGAGGGACAATTTGGGCAGCGATGTCCCGTAAAATCAAAAATCATAACCCTTTTTGTGTGTGTCGTGTTTGCCGGAAATTCTGGTGATGGACAAGTTTCTATTTCCACTTTATAAGGCGCATCTACAACATCGCAAGCATTGAATATCAGCGCAAAAGCGAAAAGCAGTAGTATAATATTATATGTTTTCATTTAGCTAAATTTATGCAACGCATCGTATGGTAAAACATATTTTTTGAGTTGCGATTTGTAATATTGTAAGTTCCTGAATATTTCTGGTGATTAAAAACTACTTGTTATTGAGAGTGTTAGCCCATTTGCAGCAGGCACAGAGCGACAAACACCACCAATACAAATAATTCCTTCGCGTTGTTTGCCGTAGCTAACCTGAATTCGCGATGCTCCTTTTATCATTCCCATGGAGACAGAATAATAGTGAATTTGCTTATCAGAGTCGTAATTTCCGTAGTTATATTGGTCGGAAACTACAAAGAACCACTTAGGCGAAATTGTGTATTCGATAAGCCCTGTAATCCAGTCGCCCATGTCTTGCTCTGTAAACAATGCCTGTGTTTCAAACCGAATTGCATGACGACGCGACGGTTTGTATGTAATATCCAAAATTGCAACATTAGCATAAACGGTTTCGTGTTCGGGTATTCCGCGTAAAACTTCGTAGTTATAAGTCAGGTTTTGATAAATTGCTGTTGCTTTCCATTTTTTACTGAACTTCCGATTAACTTCGAGACTTACTTCCTCAAAGAAAACTTCATCGCCAATATCAAAGAAATCAGCCTCGTAGCCAAGTGTTCCATCTGTCCCGATTGGTGTCGTATCGTTTAGTGCAGTTTTGTTTATGCTGTTTATTCGCGAGTAACTCAAAGCAATGTTTGTTCCGTATTTCCCGCCAAGAGTCGAGTTCTTCGGAATTTTATACAAAATCTCACCCTGTATTCCAAATTCGCCATTTGGTTGAGTTGCATAAGGATACATGGCTGCCATTCCGTAAGTGTGAGTTTTAGAAATGGCTGGTAAGTAGTTGATATTCAGGTTGTTTATGTTCTCATTTCTATCCGACCGAAAACTCATATTATCGACACGTTTTGCTCCGAGCAGAAACCCAAAACCTTTACGAGAATAGCTGAAATTTAATATTGCGGCATTTCCGTCTTTATAGATAAAATTATTATCTGCCGATGGGTCGTTGTACTTGTGTGTATATTCGCCAGATAGGTTTATTCCACCACGCTGAATATTAAAACGTCCTGCAAAAGCCGATACATTTTGTGGCAAATTATAAATTGGGTCTTGGTCGGTTTGGTATTTGCTGACAAAACTACCGCCCAACGAAACAATTGTTTGTTTTTCGGATAGCGAGCTAATCGCTTCGTTTAGAACAATGTTTCCGTCCAAACCACGCACAATTCCTTCGCCGGGCTCCCAAAACAAACGCTGTTTTCCAATCATTCCAGTAAGTTGAATCCCTGTGCCAATGTTGTAAATCACTCGCGCTCCATCGAAAGCATTATCGTAGCCAAGATTTTTGTCTTCGTAACTTCTTAATATTAAGCCATTTCCAAATTGCTCGTAAAAATTACCAATGGTAATATCAAAATTGTCTTTTTGGTAGCGAGCATAACGATACGGAAATCCTTGTCCGTCATATCGCGTATCAATTCCTTGCATGGAGTTGAAATATCCTTCGTATCTAACGCCAGCTGTGAAATTTCCTTTGGTGTACATTATATTTGTATAAGTATTAAGCAAAAATTTTTCGGGAACATCTGGTGCGCCAATCAACGTATCCTCGGTGTAAGTTTGCGCATCAAGCTGAAAATTGCCCGAAATTGTCCCACCACCAAGCGGAACGTTATTTTGCCCCAAAACATAGGCACTGCTCGAAAGTAGCAGTAAAATAATTATTGACCGTAGTGTCATTTTTTGTAATTTTAAGTTATTTTTTAGACATACTAATTATTAATTCCTCATCACTAATTAATAACCACTAATTAGCAATGAAGAATTGACTACCACTTGAAAATAAGTAGCTTTTAATACTCAATTTAATTAACCACACCAAGATTTTATAGTATTAGGTATGAAAACTAATCTAATGATTCGCCGGCAGCAATTTTTTTGACCTTCTCGTAAAGCTCTACTTCATCGCCTTCAGTATAAGATGTGTGTTGGTAAACAATTTTACCTTCACCGTTAATTAAAAATGTGTGAGGAACATTGTTGACGTTCATTGCTCTCTTAAAGTCTTGGTTTTTATCCAAATAAACCTCGAATTCCCAACCAAAAGTATTTACCACTGGCAAAACACGCGAGCTGTTTCTTGCATCGTCGATAGAAATGGCTATCAATTTTACACCTGTTGAATCTTGCCATTCTTCGTAATCCTCGGAGATGGCTTTCAACTCTTTTAGGCAAGGTTTGCACCATGTAGCCCAAAAACTGATAATGATAGGTTTTCCGTCGTTGCTGAAACTGGCAGTGCTAACTGTCAAGCCTTCAGTAGATTTCACGTTTACAGCAGGAATAGTATTTTCGGTATTCTGAGCCACAACAAGCCCAATGCCAAAAAAGAATACAAATGCAAATGATAATAAGTTTTTCATGATAATAAGTTTTTTAAGTAAAAATACAATTTTTTATAAGTTATAATGTAAAACGTTTTGGTAGTCTTAATATTTTGTATTATCTTAAGTCCCTAATAAATTTACGAATTTTTATGAACAACAATCGAACCTAAGTAAAATAAAAAAAACTTCGTTCTAATCAATTTTGTAACATGAAAATTATTCGGCGTAAGCCAATTCGTAATTCGTATTATAAGCACTCTTACAAAAGTTCTTAGTAAAATGAATTTAATAAAGTAAGCCATTAAAATTCCTAACTAAAACTAAATCAGGCGTAAGCAAAATTATTAATTTTCCATTACTTACGCTTTTTATTAACCTAAGTTGTTAATTCACAACTTAAACGTTTCATAAAAAATAGGTCTTAGACCTTATTTATTTTGAGATAATATTTTATCTCTCTCAAAAATAAAAAAAATTTAATCTATTTGTAAATCAGTACTATTAAGGGCTTGTTAATTCATATTTCCAATGTTAAAGCTATGTTAATGGAGTTTGAAATAATAAGTTGCAAAATTATTATCAATGAATTTTTATACATTTGTATCATAATCAAAAATAAATTAAAAACAGCAAAGTTCATGAAAAAATCACTACTTACATTATTATCTGTCATTGTTGCAGGATTTTCTTTTGCACAAAGTTTTACACTCCAAGATGTTGATGGTAACGACATTACATCACAAACTATTGTGCTTGATAGCGCAGAAATGGTAGTAGTTGCCATTGCCCACGTCCACGTTGTAAACACATCTGGCGAGAGCATCGATGCAAAAGTGAAACGCGAAGTACTTCAAGATGTTAGTGGCTCTCACAACAGTTTTTGTTGGGATGTTTGCTACACAGCAAATGTAAATGTTGCTGTCAATTCATTGGCGATAGGTGCAGGCGATACTTTCGAAGGTTTCACCGGCGATTATTACGCAGAAGGAAATCCGGGTGTAGCAAAAGTTCGTTATATATTCTTCGATATAAACGACTTAACAGACACAGCTTATGTCGATGTTGAATATCATGTTCAGGCTTCGACTGCAATAAACGATATTCAGACATCGTTTTCTGCTGACGTTTATCCAAATCCGGCAAACGACTATGCCACAATAAATTACAGTGCGCCACCTGCAAGCTACGGCTATTTGGCAATTTTCAATGTCATTGGTGTCGAGGTGAAACGCATTCCGCTAAACAAAAACAAAGGACAAGTACGTGTTGACACATACAACCTTAGCTCTGGCGTTTATTTCTGCAATTTCATCTTAGATGGAAAAATGAAAAAAACGACAAAATTAGTAGTTAGCCACTAATTTGTTTCACAAAGACAAATTAATGCAAAGTTTGTTCATAAAAAAATATTTTTTTTGGCGGCTTATAGGGCTTTTCGCTTGTAGTTGCCTCGTGCCTTGCGTTTTTGGCAATGTCGGTGCAGGAGCTTCCTTCGGTCGCTCTGCCCCGCCAGCCAAAAATCGCAATGCAACTTCGGCAAGCTACCGCTACAATCCCTGCCG
>JAOZMU010000323.1 GCA_029934165.1 Bacteroidales bacterium | reverse complement strand
TTTTTAATTTGGAAGTGATTGAAAAACAGCTTATTTTTGCTCTGTCTTTTACGGAACTTTAATTGAACCTTTTAGGAATTGAAATAAACAGAAGAAGAAGTATTATTTGAATTTCCAAAAAAACTTTAATTGAACCTTTTAGGAATTGAAATAAAAAACCACGCTCTTAGCGGCTCTAATTTAGTTGAACTTTAATTGAACCTTTTAGGAATTGAAATTCAATTAGTACAACTTCTGCAAGGCTTTTGCCTTCGACTTTAATTGAACCTTTTAGGAATTGAAATTCTCTTTCGTTATGCCACTTTTTTTTAAGAATCTAAACTTTAATTGAACCTTTTAGGAATTGAAATTTGTATTTTTCAACTACGCCAGTTTGCGTTATGCTAACTTTAATTGAACCTTTTAGGAATTGAAATAAAAGGCAACAGGGTTTTGATTATCGAAAACGGAATACTTTAATTGAACCTTTTAGGAATTGAAATACAATACCAAAATCACCAACTACATCTAATATTGTTACTTTAATTGAACCTTTTAGGAATTGAAATCGAGTGAATAAAGCAATCAAAAAACATAATTCAGACACTTTAATTGAACCTTTTAGGAATTGAAATTTGCAGATTTTATTATGTTTGTGAGGTCTGCGTTTGACTTTAATTGAACCTTTTAGGAATTGAAATGTTTCTAATATAAAAGCAGTGTCTGCAATGTTAGGCACTTTAATTGAACCTTTTAGGAATTGAAATTTGAAGGCATTGCAAATGATAATTTAAGTACTTCACACTTTAATTGAACCTTTTAGGAATTGAAATTGTTGAACATCTCTATCTATATATGTCATAATTATTACTTTAATTGAACCTTTTAGGAATTGAAATCAAATGGTTTATCACTTATAACTGGTTTTTTATCTAACTTTAATTGAACCTTTTAGGAATTGAAATAGTAATTTTGATTGTGGTATAAGTCGCGCTATCTTACTTTAATTGAACCTTTTAGGAATTGAAATGCACTTGTGGAAGATGTGGTGGAACGGGTTTTATTCACTTTAATTGAACCTTTTAGGAATTGAAATCAATGTATTTGTGGTTTTTCGAGCCATTTAGCATACACTTTAATTGAACCTTTTAGGAATTGAAATCAGATAACGGTGTATTTTCAATATTTTCAGATGACTGACTTTAATTGAACCTTTTAGGAATTGAAATAAAAGAACAATTAGTTTCTGGCTCTGTATTAAACGCACTTTAATTGAACCTTTTAGGAATTGAAATTTTGTAGCTCTTTATACTTACCATCAAGCTCTTCAAACTTTAATTGAACCTTTTAGGAATTGAAATCTTCTACCAACAATTTCAAACTCATCTGTATTCCGTACTTTAATTGAACCTTTTAGGAATTGAAATGTATGAAGCGTCATCAACAGAGCGTAACAAAGCAAAACTTTAATTGAACCTTTTAGGAATTGAAATGGATAAAGCATTTTTGCTGCAATCAATTCTTTTTTAACTTTAATTGAACCTTTTAGGAATTGAAATGAGTACTCTTGAATACAAAAGCAGATAATTTTATGAACTTTAATTGAACCTTTTAGGAATTGAAATTTATTTCCGCTGGTGTAATTTCTTCTATAAACTTATACTTTAATTGAACCTTTTAGGAATTGAAATAATCGTAAGATTCGGGCTAGTATCACTATGGATTAAACTTTAATTGAACCTTTTAGGAATTGAAATATACCCATTCGGCTAGTTTGTATGTAGATTCTTTTTACTTTAATTGAACCTTTTAGGAATTGAAATAATCGAATTAGGTTTTTGTTTAAATACAATAGCTCTACTTTAATTGAACCTTTTAGGAATTGAAATCGCAACTCAGAGTGGGCAGAAAAAGGAGGCTTTGAAACTTTAATTGAACCTTTTAGGAATTGAAATTATAATATGCAATAGGGATTGAAGAAAGTAGCTTGAACTTTAATTGAACCTTTTAGGAATTGAAATTATTTTCGAGTGAAGTAATAAATAAGATTCCTTCGGACTTTAATTGAACCTTTTAGGAATTGAAATAAAACACCGTAGCGATTGGCGGAGATTCGATGAACGACTTTAATTGAACCTTTTAGGAATTGAAATGGCAGGAGAGAGGATTTTTATGTGTTTGTTTTGAGTACTTTAATTGAACCTTTTAGGAATTGAAATATTTCATTAGTTCCATAACTACAAAAACCACCAGAAACTTTAATTGAACCTTTTAGGAATTGAAATTGTCGTTTTCATATTCGCGAATATCGCGTAAAAGATACTTTAATTGAACCTTTTAGGAATTGAAATTCGCCAAATGTTGCTCCCTCTAAAAAAAAAGAATTAACTTTAATTGAACCTTTTAGGAATTGAAATGACTTTTTTTAACGGCTTTTAGTATTAAGCCTTTAGACTTTAATTGAACCTTTTAGGAATTGAAATGCGGATAACGAGCAATTGCAAGGTATCTGGTAATTCACTTTAATTGAACCTTTTAGGAATTGAAATCTTATATGTTCGATAGGTAATTCATCTTTAATGAATACTTTAATTGAACCTTTTAGGAATTGAAATCATGCCTTATATATACTGAAGTCATAAACCCAAAAGCACTTTAATTGAACCTTTTAGGAATTGAAATCGATAAGCGTGTGAAGCTCAGTCCAAAAGGCTCTTTGACTTTAATTGAACCTTTTAGGAATTGAAATCTCGCCAGCACTCGAATCAATAACCAATCTCATCTCACTTTAATTGAACCTTTTAGGAATTGAAATTCATTGAATCCAACAGCGTCTGCTGATGTTGTTGCAACTTTAATTGAACCTTTTAGGAATTGAAATCAACAATTTCTGTCTCATATATAATAGAGTTAAAACTTTTTGGAAATTCAAATAATACTTCTTCTTCTGTTTTTTCTGTCTCATATATAATAGAGTTAAAACACTTTAATTGAACCTTTTAGGAATTGAAATAACTCTACGATTCTACGAAAACCGCTTTTGCTATAAACTTTAATTGAACCTTTTAGGAATTGAAATCAAACACACAGACGTATTTTAGTTAATATTCTTTACACTTTAATTGAACCTTTTAGGAATTGAAATATGTTTACATTATGCCTATCTGAATCGGCTGTTAAACTTTAATTGAACCTTTTAGGAATTGAAATAAAATATTTGTATATTTCCGTATATCGAATTAACTCACTTTAATTGAACCTTTTAGGAATTGAAATACGTTATAATACTGGTGGGACGGCAGTTAACATGGGACTTTAATTGAACCTTTTAGGAATTGAAATTAACGATAAGTGTTGGAGTCGGAAATTTATTTTTCAACTTTAATTGAACCTTTTAGGAATTGAAATATATCCAAACCCTACTCTAAATATTCGCCACAATACGACTTTAATTGAACCTTTTAGGAATTGAAATGCGATACGATACATAAAAGAATTGTTTATTAAGCATACTTTAATTGAACCTTTTAGGAATTGAAATTCTATAAAAAAATCTAACGTGCAATAGATAGGCATAACTTTAATTGAACCTTTTAGGAATTGAAATGTACTTCAAACTCAAACCGCTTATTAGTGTCAAGGTACTTTAATTGAACCTTTTAGGAATTGAAATGCTATCGGAAATAGAAAAAAAAGGCATTGCAATATTACTTTAATTGAACCTTTTAGGAATTGAAATGCCGGAAAGTATAAGGGTTTTCGGTTTTTTTATTATACTTTAATTGAACCTTTTAGGAATTGAAATAGTCAAACAAAATAAGCTATTAATGTTTTTTGCGTCACTTTAATTGAACCTTTTAGGAATTGAAATGATTGAATTATTAATTGTTTCGTTGAAAGATGTGATACTTTAATTGAACCTTTTAGGAATTGAAATACAACTACTACAATACGATGCAAACAAAGAAATTGAACTTTAATTGAACCTTTTAGGAATTGAAATTTTCGTATCCTTAATCGAAATCGTAAATTAAATTACACTTTAATTGAACCTTTTAGGAATTGAAATGATACACAATTAATTCGTATCTTTGTAGAGCCGAAAACTTTAATTGAACCTTTTAGGAATTGAAATAATCTTATAAATAATTTACGAATACTAACGCCAGCTACTTTAATTGAACCTTTTAGGAATTGAAATTCAAATAAGCGTGTTCGTTTTTTATTGTTTCAAGTAACTTTAATTGAACCTTTTAGGAATTGAAATATAGCTTTCAGCAAATCGCTGTGTATCTCGCAAGCATCGACTTTAATTGAACCTTTTAGGAATTGAAATAAAGCAATTACTTCTTTAATTGCTTCTTCAATTGCTACTTTAATTGAACCTTTTAGGAATTGAAATATCTAAAACACCCAGAACATGGGTTCAGAACAGCAAACTTTAATTGAACCTTTTAGGAATTGAAATTAAGGATTGCCCTGTAGGGCGAAGGTATTTACTTCGACTTTAATTGAACCTTTTAGGAATTGAAATATTGTTAAGTTTCTGTCGTATAGCCTTTTATATGCCGACTTTAATTGAACCTTTTAGGAATTGAAATTTCGTTATAATGCCTGTCGCTACCAGTTTGTTTATCCACTTTAATTGAACCTTTTAGGAATTGAAATTTTGTCCGAACGACATCATGTGTCCGACTAAATTTGACTTTAATTGAACCTTTTAGGAATTGAAATTTTTAAGCGATTGCAAGCAAAGACACGGCTTTCAGACTTTAATTGAACCTTTTAGGAATTGAAATTAATAAAATTTTTTAAGGTTATGGGAATTTAGACTTTGGACAAAAAAATATAAATTAATTAATTATGAAACAATAAAAC
>JAOZMU010000322.1 GCA_029934165.1 Bacteroidales bacterium | reverse complement strand
TGATTTAGTTTTAGTTAGAAATTTTAATGGCTTACTTTATTAAATTCATTTTACTTAACAATGCAAATATGAAAAAACGCACCATAAACCTTATTGTCCTTCTGACGACAATCTCACTATTTGGTGTCATAATTACGCAACTATTTTGGATTGTCAGCGCACTCGATTTAGCAAAAGAACATTACGACCACCGAGTGAGTTTTGCTCTAAAAAATGCCATTTCGGAATTAGTCATTTATAATAAAACCCAAAACGAAGCTCCTCCTGTTGAAGAGCCATTTTCGGCATCTAAGGACAAAATTGTTGACGGTATCAACACCGTGTTTTTAGACTCTCTCCTTCGTGTGCATTTTATCTATCAAAATCTTGACGAATCGTTTGAATATGAAATTGTTAGCTCAAAAACAGATTCGTTGATTTACTCAAAACGCGGCATTCTGAGCGACAATTTTTCGTGTGTACCATATAAAGCCTGCATTGCATCGCACTCCGAGCCTAAACCACGTAATTTACATGTCTATTTTCCTGACAAACAGCTCTTTATACTCAACGAAATTCTTTCTTGGTTAATCATCTCCTTTCTATTTACTTGCGTTGTAATTCTTGGTTTTGTTTATACTATTAAATCTCTGAAATATCAAAAAAGATTGGTAGAAGTAAAAAATGCCTTTTTCAAAAACATGACTCACGAGTTGCAAACTCCAATATCTACAATTTCGTTGGCAAGCGATATTTTGCTGAATTACAACGGAAAAAACACAGACAGGCTACATCGTTATATTGAGGTAATAAACCAAGAAAACAAACGGCTTAAGTTGCTTGTAGAAAGAGTTTTAGAGACATCTAAATTTGAAAATAACAAAGTTGAATTGCATAAAACAAAACTCAACATTCACGATTTGATAGAACAAATTGTTGAAAATGTTTACCGCCAACAAAGCGAAAAAACTGTGAATTTGCAATTCAAATTCGGAGCAACACGCCCAATTTTGATGATTGACCAAACACATTTCTCAAATATCTTGGTAAATCTGTTAGATAACGCAAGCAAGTATTCTGGAGAAAATCCTGAGGTTTCTATTTCTACGACAAGCAACCGAAAGGGAGTTTCTATATCCGTGTGCGACAACGGAATAGGTATGACATCTAACGACCAAAAAATGATTTTTGACAAATATTTTCGTATCTACGATGGCAATGTTCACGATGTAAAAGGTTATGGTCTTGGTTTACATTATGTTAAAACAATGATAGAAGCCCACATGGGGTCTATCAAAGTAAAAAGCGAAACAAACAAAGGCAGCGAATTTGTTGTCTTTCTCCCATTTTCTTCTTAGCAAATTTCTGAATCCAGCCCAATTTTCACCTACGCAATGAGCTATTCACATAGTCCTTAAAACTTATTATTTAATTTAGTCATGCAAATAAATTTAGGTCAAATAATTGATAGTCCACACATAATGATGTTGGTATGATAAAATTATGTATTTTCGCAAAAAAATCAATATTTTGCAAAAATTGGCGTTTTTTATTAACATGCCCAGTATTATAACTTGCTGATTATCATACCCAACACTGTTATGTAGGGACTATCCGAAAATCCGCTGAAATTAATCATAAATGCCCGAAGCTCTTATTTGATAAAATTTGTCGGAAACGACAAAGTATTCACAAAAATAATCATCAAGAGATAGCCCACCACCAAAACACACAAAAGGCTGAATATCATTACGATATTCAGCCTTTTAATTTCTCATCACTGCTGGTGTGTCTCGAAGCCACACGGACAGTAACGTTCCTGTTTAAAAAACAATTCTGTATTGCATCATCGGGAAAATTCCGAGTTGAAAAACGGTTTTTTCTTCTTGAGTTTCCAAATTATACGTGTTGTACAGCGGGTTTTCATGATTTGTCAAATTTTGTATATCGAAAGCAAATTCCTGCGACATTTTTTTTCCATCAATGCGTATTCCGAAACGAATATCTGCACGAAAATACTCATTAAATTGTTTTGTATATGCCTCATTTTCAACATATTCCGTAGTCATATTTTGTTGCGATGCTTCAAAATCTACAGGTGTGTATCTTCGTCCGCCGGCAACTGTTACTTTTGCATCTGCAAACAAAATCTTTTTTGTTTTGGCGTTTTCGTTTTTAGAATTTAAAATCCATTCTTTCCCGATTAGCGCATTTACAACATATTTTCCGTTAAATGCAGTATTACGTTCAACCCCGTCACTTCCCTCATATTTAGATTCATAGAGCGAAGTTGTCGATAGAAAATACAAGCCTTTGTGTAAAAAACGCTCAATGGTAAGTTCTATGCCATAATTATACCCAATTCCGCCATTTTTTAGATTATCCGCCGCCGATGAATGGTCGAAAGAGCCACGATTTAGCAACGAATACGAACTAAGTTCTGTTTCTACAACAGCATCAAAAATAGATTGATAATAAACTTCTGCTTTCAAACGCATACTTTGACCAAAATTCCAATCGTAACCCAAAACTAAATGATGCGCTTTTGCAAAATCCAAACCTTCGTTTGGCGTAGTATATATTACACCGTTTTCTGTGTGTTCTTTTAACTGATCGAAATACACGCGCATAGAAAGACGCTGGCTATGTAATCCGTAAGCTAATGCTATTGATTGATTGTCGGCAATTTTATATTTTGCACCAATTCGTGGTTCTACCATAACAGCCTTACTCAAAGCCAGATACTGACTATGCACGCCTGAGTTTATTGTCAATTTATCTGTCGGTCTGAATTGCCATTGCAAGAAGCCTTGCTCATTGTTGTGCCGCCGTCGTGGTCTAAACCTTTGTAGAAACTGTCATACTGAGCG
The DNA here is from genome assembly GCA_029934165.1 of Bacteroidales bacterium. Lineage (GTDB taxonomy): Bacteria > Bacteroidota > Bacteroidia > Bacteroidales > JAOZMU01 > JAOZMU01. The sequence continues at coordinate 2,013 of JAOZMU010000322.1, read as the reverse complement.
AAATACGAACTATCAACCGAGTTAAAATAAATATAATCGACAATTGCTCCGTAGCGAATTGAATGTTTTGCGCTGATTTTGGTGTTAAATGCTATCGAAGCCGACATTTTATTTTCTTTGTAAATTTGTCTGTGCAAAGGTAGTGTAACGTGTTCATGCGAATTTGGGTCAATAAGCCGAGGTGTTACCGAATCGACATCATTGTTATTTCTGATGTGTGTAGCCGCTAAGACAGTTTTCACAAAAGTATTTTCGCCCAGATGGTAAGTGTGTGAAAATCCGATAATTCCAGTTCCATTTCTAGAGTCAATATCCATAAGTTCATATCCGTACATACCATCTTCCTCAAGTTCTTCCTGCGTCATTTCGCTACGTAAAAATTCGATGTTGTTTAATCCACCAAGTCCAAATACAGAAAACGTACCGGCTTTAGCTGTCGGGAAATTAAACTTAAAAGATAAATCCTGATAATTTGGCACAGCCGTAACACCAAAATTTACTCCTATATCTTTCATAAATCCCAAAGTCGAATAACGTACATTTATAAGGTACGACGAACGGTTTTTACGAGATATTGGTCCTTCTGCACCAAGCTCAAACCCGTTGAAACCTACTTGTCCGAGAAACTCATGTTTGCTATAATTTCCGTTTCTCATTTTCAAATCGAATGCGCCAGACATTGCGTTGCCATATTCGGCGGGAAATGCTCCCGTAAAAAAATCGGAATTTCTTAATACGTTATTATTCAGCATACTAACAGGACCACCTGTTCCACCAATGTTTCCAAAGTGGTTTGGATTTGGAATCTCAATTCCTTCAAGTCGCCACAACAAGCCCAAAGGCGAGTTGCCACGGATAACGATGTCGTTTACAGCATCATCTCCTGCATTTACGCCAGCGTAGTTTGTTGCCATACGCGAAACATCGTTTCTTGCCCCAGCAAATTTACGACTTTCTTCGATAGTAAATGTACGTGCGCTCAATGTCGTCATTGTGTTATTTACTTGCATTTTATTCTTACTTGCGCGAACAACAATTTCCTCGGTTTTGATTACCATTTCTTCTAACTCGATATCAAGAATCAATTCTTTTCCTGTGGTAAGCTCCTGATTGGAAAGTGTTTGAGCCAAATAACCCAAAAAAGAAAAGCTCAGGGTAATTCTACCGATAGCTACATTTTTAAGTTCGTAATAACCGTCAAAATCCGTGATTACGCCAACCAATGGGCTAGACCCAACCACGATAACATTTGCCCCCGGAAGTGGTTGTTGGCTCGTTTTATCCAACACACGACCACGAATTGTTTGGGTGAAATTTTGTGCCAAGGAAGTATTTGCGATGGCAATAAAAAAAATGATAAATCCAATAAATTTTAGTTTTCTCATAACATTGTTTTAAATTAGATGTAAGTACTCTTACAAAAGTTCTTAGTAAAATGAATTTAATAAAGTAAGCCATTAAAATTCCTAACTAAAACTAAATCAGGCGTAAGCAAAATTATTAATTTTCCATTACTAAGTTGTTAATTCACAGCTTAAACGTTTCATAAAAAATAGGTCTTAGACCTTATAAAAATAATTGATACTTTTTAAGTTGCTATTAATCTGAATTATAACCACATACAACTCCTAAATAAATAGCACAATTTAGCGCAAGATACAAAAAAGCAGAATTTAGCCTAAAAAAATTTTATCATTACTGTCGGTGTGGCTCAAAGCCCTACCAACAGTTGTGCCAAATCCATGCCGCAAAATGCCTTTGTAGCAAGCGGTTTGACAAAACAGACAATTTTTTATTAACAAGCCCTGCTTTTTTTAATTTTAGACATGAAAAAAACGTATATTTGACATTTGTAATGAAGAAACTGGGTTGTTTATCATTACTGTCGGTGGTGTCAAAAAAATTAAATATTTGTCTTTAGTAAAATGAATTTAATAAAGTAAGCCATTAAAAATTCTTAACTAAAACTAAATCAGGCGTAAGCAAAATTATTAATTATTAATTATTAATTTT
>JAOZMU010000321.1 GCA_029934165.1 Bacteroidales bacterium | reverse complement strand
AGCCACTTCGGCAAGCTACCGCTGCAATCCCTGCCGCAAAACGCCTTTGTAAGCAAGCGGTTTGACAAACAGACAAATTTTTATGAACAAACCCTATATTAAAAAATGCATGGCACTTATCTAATTTAATTTAGTAACCAATTATTTGTTTTGATTTTTGGTGTTTTTATTGCGTAGTTTTAATCATTGCGGAAAACTAAGTACTGCGTTTGCTTAAATTTTTTAATAAATTTCTATCGAATAAAGACATGAAAAACAATTTCTTTTTTCGTAAATTTGTGTGAAGCAGCTGGCTGCCGTTTGTACCAAGATTAAATTTAAATTTATAACATAATGATTATCAGTAAAATTTATGCGTTTCTTTGCTAAAATCTAAGACCTAATTTTATGAAATCTCTTACCTATTTAAACACATAGTGCTAATTACTGGGAAGCGTATTTTATTGATATTCAGGTCGATAACAACATTGAAAAGTGTCGATTTTTTATACATTAACTTATTAATAACTTAGCACCATATCTTGGCACGAAACTGTGCTGATTTTGATTGTGCGATTTTTTCGGAAAATATGACCAAACGAGCGACAATTATGCTTCTGCTTCTGCTGTTTTCTTTCTGTGGCATTTCTCAAACGGCTCTGAATATTGATTCCCTTGAAAAAAGATTGGAAAAAGAATCTGGCTCCGAAAAAATTGAAACACTGATTCGTTTAATCAATGCCTGCCAAAAAACGTCTTCTTCGCAGAGTATAGAATACGGAAAACAGGCACTCAGGCTTGCACAAGGTGCCGAAAATACGGAAGCAAAAGCGAGGATTCTTCTCAATATTGCGCGTGTGATGGAATTGGACGAGGTTAATAATGAGGTATTTCCGTATTTTCAACGCGCGATAAATGTTGCGCTGAAGTCTGGAAACAACGAAATAATAATGAATTCTTATTATGAAATATCTGTTTTTTACCAAAAACAAAGCAAATATAATTTGGCACTTGATAATGCGAATAAAGCATTAAATTACGCTCGTATTATAAAAAACAGAGAACACATTGCTAAGTGCATAGTTTCTATTGCCATAATATACTCTCACCAAGGAAAATTAGACGAAAGTATTGCGTTGTATTTAGAGGCTTTAGAGCTTTTCGAGTCGTTGGAAAACATTGCGGAAACAGCAAATTGTCTGAATAAAATAGGGACAATTTACGAGCAAAATAAGGAATTTGCATTGGCACTGGAATATTACCAAAAGGCATTAGGAATTTTTCGTGACGCAAAAATGAGAGAATTGCAAGCTTCTGGTTTATACAATATTGGAGAGGTTTATCGTCAAAGCGAAATGTTAGACACTGCCTTGAATTATTTTTTACAAGCACAAGTAATTTACGAGGAGAATGAAAATTTTCTTGGCACAGGGCACGTAAAACTTGGCATTGGGAATATCCGAGAAAAGCAAAACAGGCTTGGCGAAGCTTTGCGGTATTATCTTGATTCTCAAAGAGACGCATTGCGACAAACAGATAAAAATTTTCTTGTCATAATTTCGGTAAAAATTGGACGTTTACAAAAAAAACGAGGGAAATTTCAAAACGCAGAGTATCATTTAGCACTCGCCGAAAAAGAGGGCAAAAAGTTGGGACAGACCAAATCGCTTGTCGATATTTATCTCTTGATATCCGAGCTGAATGAAAAAAATGGTAATAATGCAATGTCGCTAGGATATTACAAAAAATTTGCACGACTGCGCGATAGTATCACAAATGCAGAAAGCAACATAAAAATACATGATATTATTGAAAAATATGCCAATGATAAAAAGCAAGCCAAAATCAACGAACTCGAAAAGAGTAGTTATATTTTGAACTTAGAAATTGACAAGAGCCGTTTTTTTGTTAACACGTTTATTCTTATTTTTATCTTCTTGATTATCATTGCGTTCTTTACTTTCAGGCGATACCGAAACCGCACGAGAATGAACCGAAATCTCAAGAAAGTGAATGAAGAATTGGGTATTGCAAACCAAAAATACAAAATATCTGAGCAGAAATTGCGCGAAATAAACAATACAAAAGACCGCTTTTTTACAATCATTGCCCACGATTTACGTAGCCCATTCAACACATTGTTAGGCTTCTCGGAGACACTGACGGAAAATATTGATATTCTTACAAAAGAGGAAATTAGAGAATATAATAGTTATATTTTTCAGGCGGCAAAAAGTCTTTTCTATTTATTGGAGAATTTATTAAACTGGGCGAATGCGCAAACAGGAAAATTGAAATACAATCCCAAACACGCTGACCTTGCCAATGTTATAAACCAAAATATTGATATTCTGAGGTTGAATGCTTCGCAAAAAAACATCGAACTTATTTCTACTATCGTTCCCGGAACTTTTGCATATTTTGATGAAGATATGATTTTTGCAATTATTAGAAACCTGTCTTTCAATGCAATAAAATTTACTAGTCCAAACGGAAAAATAGTAATTGCAGCAAAACGAAATAATGATATGCTACAAATTACCGTTTCGGACAACGGAATAGGGATACGAGAAGAGATGCAAGCAAAGCTTTTCAATATGTCCGAAAACTTCTCTACCACAGGGACTTCCGAAGAAAAAGGAACAGGGCTGGGGTTGATTATTTGCCGAGAATTTGCCGAAAAACATGGCGGTAAAATTTGGGTCGAAAGCACACCAGAAATTGGTAGTAACTTCCATTTTACACTCCCAAGAAATTATCCGAAAACCTAAGCATACTTTACCTTTTAGTACGGCATAAATTCTTATTAAACAGATACATAATTACAAATAACGGCAAAAGCCAACTTGTAGTTGCATCTAAGGGTTATTCCTTCAATTTTTGCTGCAATTTGTCAATAGCCCTCTTTAGCAAACTATTAGCCTGAGTTTTTGGCATTTTAGAATTAGCTCCACAACGCATTGCCTTGTCCAAAGAAAAATCTTTTTGTTTTATTGAATAAAAGTAGCCATTTGCGCTTAGATATTCAGCAAGATATTCCTGTTCGGATTGTCCCGGTGTTGGAATTAAAATTGCTGTTAAACCCAATGTTGCCAAATCCATAATACTAGAATAACCCGAACGACAAATTATGTGTTTTGAACCAACAAGGCAGTTTAGCATTTCGCTGGTATCCAGATGATTAAAGACTTGCCAATTGTGTTTTATCTCAATTGGAAATTGAGTTTTTGCCATTCCGCGAACAAAAACAACGCTATAACCACTGCAAGCTATTTCGCTTGCAACAACACGCTCAAAAAGACTGCGCTGAGGTTCGGGTCCCGATGCAACTACCATTATATCAGCGCGTTTAAATTGTGAATTTTCCAAAGGTTTCATCGAAGAAAAGCGCGAAAGAATACCAATAAATTCTGCATTTTTAGGCAATGTTTTTTTCGAGGATAAGTCGCCAGAAAAACTATTAGTTTTTTCATTGTCAGGAATCCAACAAAGATTGTATTTATTTATAAAAAAACGATGAAACGTATAAAAAAATGGCTCTGCAAACTTCAATTTATCTGGCATTTTTATCGCAATCTGATGGGACATATAAATTGAAAAAACATCGCTATTCCAAAGCCCAAATCTGTTATCTGAAAGGACAATATCAATTTTATGTTTAGCAACAATTTTTTTTAGCGCACGATGTTCGCGCCAAATTCCGAAAATGATTTTTGGCGCAGAACGCAGCATAGCAAGCACTTGCGTTTCGCCGGAGCTATACTCAATTTTGTACGATGGAAATTTAATAATTTCTAAGTCTGGAAATTCATTCGCAAGAAAACTATACGGCTTGTTGTCGGCAGCAAGCACGACAACAAAACCTGCCGTAACCAACTCATTTACAACCGGAACAAGGCGTGTTGCATGTCCCAAACCCCAATCTAAAGGTGCAACAAGAATACGTTTTTTTGTGGTCATCAGCCAGAAACTTGAGTAGCAATACCTATTTTTTCTACTTGTGCAGCAATTTTTTGCAGTTTTTCGCGACAAATTTTTTGCAATCCGGCAGTTGGTGTATCGCGGGCAATGGTGTAAATCATTACCATTTCTGGGCGAATTTTCGCAATTGCCAACGTCCACGCATCAATTTCTTTTTCGGTTGTATTATCAATTTTCTGATTATTATATTCGCCCGAAACAAACATGGTTTGAATGATTAGTTTGCCCTCAAATTTGCCGAATTGCTCGATAAGTTTCTCTACATCAACACGTTTTGCTGGCAGGTTGTTTTTTGCAATTGTTTCGGCAAACCCCGAATCGAGTTTCAGAATATTTTGGTCGACTTTTTTCAAAGCCTCGACAATTTGCGGTTTGTGCAGCATTGTTGCATTGGAAAGCACGCTGATTTTTACTTCGGGATAAAACCTGTTGCGAAGCAAGATTGTATCATCAATTATTCCCGCAAAATTGTGATGAATTGTTGGTTCGCCATTGCCGGCAAACGTAATCATATCCAGCTCTTTACCTTCATTTTTCATTTTGCCAAGAACATTTTCCAATCTAGCAAAAACTTCTTGGCGTGTTGGCAAAGAATCTTTTCCCTCAAATTTTTCGGGATTCCAACCACACTCGCAATAAATACAATTAAAATTACAAAGTTTAGTTTTTATCGGAAGCAAATTGATGCCCAGCGAAATGCCTAAACGTCTGCTTATTACAGGTCCGAAAACGACCTCGTCAAATAGAAATGTAGCCATAATAATAAATTATTAATATTTTAGAAGGAAGATTAAAATAACCTATACCATTATTTGCTGTTTGTTGCTGAATTTCAGTCTAATAGTAAATCATTGTCTTAACCCAACTTGCAAAAACCAGATTGCACCATTTTGATTAACAGCGAGTTAAT
>JAOZMU010000320.1 GCA_029934165.1 Bacteroidales bacterium | reverse complement strand
CTAACTAAAACTAAATCAGGCGTAAGCAAAATTATTAATTTTCCATTACTTAGTATTATAAATCAATGTTTGGTCATAAAAAAATATTTTTTGTGGCGGCTTATCGGGCTTTTCGCTTGTAAGTACTCTTACAAAAGTTCTTACGCTTTTTATTAACCTAAGTTGTTAATTCACAGCTTAAACGTTTCATAAAAAATAGGTCTTAGACCTTAATTGCCTCGTGCCTTGCGTTTTTGGCAAGCAGTTTAACAAAACAAACAAATTTTCATGAACAAACCCTGTATTATAAATGAACACCGATTTATGATTATTATAACCTACACAATTATTATTACTCATTATTAACTAAAACGATTTAAGACATGAAAAAAACAATGTGGACAATAGCACTTGCAATGTTTGGGCTTTGTGTAAACGCACAAATAACGGTTACGTCCGAAGATTTTGCCGAAATTGACAAATTATACATCTACTCGACTGATACATTTACGGTTGCAGACAATGTAACATTCGGCAGTTTAGGCAATTCGCCTTGGGATTTTACCACATTCACAGAGGACAATATTGATACAACAAAATTTGTCGACCCACAAACTACTCAGTATGCCACCGATTTTCCCGATGCTACACACGCCGGCGAGTACGAAATGGAAGGCGCATTTTCTTTCCTAAAAACAGATGCAAACGCGGTTCAATTATTAGGTATGGTGATTGATATTGAGGGAATTACAACGCTTCTGGCACAGCTTGCCGAGCCAATAAGTATGATGGAGTTTCCTGTAACTTATGGTTCTAACTTTGAAGACCAGACAAGTTTTTCTGTTTCGGATACTCCTGATAACTTAGGAATTGATTTAGCGGCTCTTGGATTGCCCGCGATTATTGATTCTTTGAGATTTGAACTTACATACGGAATTGACGCAAATGTCGGTTCGCATGGCGATTTAACTACTATACTTGGCGAGTATCCGACATTGCTTCAGTCGGTAGAAAATCATATTGTCATAGACGTTTATGCTTACATATTATTCGGATGGTCTCCAGACCCACTCTACGCATCAGACTCTACTTTTATGTCCTATCGTTGGTTAGCAAACGGAATGGGACTCCCTGTTGCTACTGCAAATGAAGATTCTAATGGAAAAATACGCAGTATTACCTGGCTGAAATATCATCCCGATTATGTTGATATTCAATCTGTTAATGAGGTAAAATGCAATGTTTATCCTAATCCTACGACAGATTTTTTCCATATCGAAATGACTAACGAATCGGCATATTCTTATGAAATAATTAATCAATTAGGAGCAAAAGTAGCCGAAGGGCAACTTGACAATGGCGCAGCAAGATGCGATGTAAAAAAACTCTCGACAGGTCTGTATATCATTGGAATACGAAACAAATCGGGGCAACAAATAGCCACGAAAAAAGCAATGATTTTGCGTAAATAGTATTTATGCTAATTATTAATTTTAGTTTGTCTTACAAGAAGTGCAAAGCTCTCGGTATTTACACTGAGTGCTTTTGCACTGTTTGTTAGTTATTTTGCTGACATTATTTCTTCCGTAACAATTACCTCTTTTTCATCAACACCAAGTCCGCCAAAATACCCCATTGCTTTGTTGGAGATATTTGAACTCGGATTTGCGGGATTCGATGAGTCTCCACTAACGATTGTTTCTAATGTTTTATAAAACTCAAATGTAGTTTCGTCTATTGTCAACAGCTCAAAGGTTAATGTGTCTCCAACCTCAAACTCAACACGGTAAAATCCATTTACGATATTTGTTCCATCAAGCCCTCTATCCATCCAAAGAAATATACTTTTATTTCTTTCGCCATTTACGTATAAATTTACGCGGTAAAAATTTTCGTCATTTGCGCGGTCAAAAAAATTCAGATTTGCAATTTTATTATCGCCAAACACACTCTCAAACCAAATAGAATCAATTTCAACAGGCTCAGGTATAGATGTTTGAGCGGTATAAGTTTTACCTTCGACGACTACTTCTAGGTCATAAATTTCGTCAATTGTTGGTTTTAGGTTTTTGGTAGCATAAACTCCCTCGTCCACACGGATTAAAGTATCAATTTCGCCTAACTTGCTTGTAATGACCACTTGGGCGTTATTCATCTTTTCAAATTCCGCTTGATTATAAAATCCAGCACTTTTGCTTATTCTGACTACAATACTGTCATAATTTGTGCGTGCTTCGGCTTCGATTACGTGTTTGCGCTCGGCTTCGTTTAAGTCTATGGTTATCACCTCTTCACAGCTTGAAAACGCTAATAATATCAGGAAAAAATTTAAGGAATATTTCATACTATTTATATTTTGTGGATTTTGACTTTTTATTGTCCTAAGTTACGAAAATCCTAATTTGAAAAAACTAAAAATTAAAATTCCAAGTGATGGACGGAACATACGTAAAGAGCGATATTTTGACTGCCTCGGTTGTGCCAGGATTGTCTTCGGACTCGCGAAAATCTATTGAATAAGCATTTTTACGTCCGTAGGCATTGTACAACGAAAATGTTAAATCGCTGTCGAAATGTTTTGAATCTAACTTTAGAGTAGCTCCCAAGTCAAGTCGGTGATAATCAGGTATTCGATAGCCATTTCGTTCTGTGTAAAGATTGATTATATCTCCATTTATTTCGTACTTTCCGCTCGGAAAAGTTACAGCATCTCCAGTGTTATAAACCCAACTTGCAGAGAGCGTCCATTTTTTTGTTAATTTATACGTGGCTACAATTGACATATCGTGAGTTCTGTCTTGTCGAACTGAGTACCAATCGCCATCATTAATATTCTCAAATTGTCTTTCCGATTTTGATAAAGTGTATCCAATCCAACCAGCAAGTTTGCCAAAATTTTTGCGCAACATCACTTCAACACCGTAAGCACGCCCTTTTCCGAATACTAACTGCGATTCAATCAACTCATTGAAAAATACATCTGCTCCATTTTTATAATCAATCTGGTTTTGTAAATCTTTATAATATCCTTCGACAGAAAGCTCGTATCCGTTATCGGCAAAATTTTGAAAATAACCGATTGAATACTGGTCAACAATCTGAGGTTTAATGAGTTCTGAGCTAGGCATCCAAAAATCGGTTGGGCTGCCAGAGCTTGATGTTGTTACCAAATGAAGGTATTGATTTGTACGACAATAGCTTGCCTTTATAGAGTTGTTGTTGTTTAGAACAAAAGAGGCATTTACGCGCGGTTCAAAACCATAATAAGTATTAAAAACACCACCATCATGATTAACTGTGTCGGTAATTTCGCCAAAATCATCGAAACGAAAAACACGTTCCGCCACAAAATTATTGAACATCGTGAAACGTAAACCATAATTTATTGTAAACCTATCGCCAAATTTTTGCTCATTTGAGAGATACGTGCCACTCTCAATTCCGTTATGCTTGTCCATAATTAAACTTGCCGTCATGTCGCCCGATGCACTAAGTTCGCCCGGATTAAAAGTATGATGAATTGCCTCTAAACCAAAGCGAATGGTGTTGTTGGCGTTTGCATACCAAGTGAAATCCTGCTTAAAATTATAGTTTTCTATGCCTGAGGAAAGTTCCAAACTACGTGTATCTGCCTCTATTTCAATTTTATAATCATAGTTGCTATAAATCAATGTAGTGTTAGAAAATAATTTTTCACTAAAAAGATGATTCCACCTGAGTGTTACGGTTTTGTTTCCCCAGTTAAATCCAAATAAATTCTTCACACCAAGTACATCTCTACCAAAATAACCAGAAAGAAAAATACGGTCGTTTTGCCCAAGACGATAATTTGCTTTTAGGTTTAAGTCGTAGAAATACAATTTGTTATCGGCATATTTATCTCCAGCAAGCGGCAGGAAAATGTCGGCATAAGTTCGTCGTCCGGAAACGATGATTGAGCCTTTGTCTTTCACAATCGGTGTTTCAAGCGTCAATCGCGAGGCAATCAGCCCGATGCCTCCCGAAGCGGAAAATTTCTTGATATTTCCTTCTTTCATTCTAATATCAATGACAGACGAGCCGCGTCCACCATACCTTGCCGGGATTCCTGCCTTGTATAACTGCATGTCTTTCAGGGCATCGGAATTAAAAACGGAGAAAAATCCGAACAAATGAGACGCATTATAAACTGGTGCTTCGTCGAGCAAAATTAGGTTCTGGTCGATGTTTCCGCCACGAACAAAAAAACCGCTACCTCCTTCGCCTGCCGAGCTAATTCCTGGCATTAGTTGCGCTGTTTTCAGTACGTCTTGTTCGCCGAGTAAGACAGGAATAAGTTTTGCTTCTTTGATATTCAATTTTTCTACGCCAATTTCCGTATTTGAGATACGGTCGTCTGCTTTTTTGTCGGTTACAACCACTTCGTCAAGTACCAAATCTGCGGAGCGCAACTCGACATTTTTGCGCAGATTTGAGTTCAATTCAACCTCTATTGAGCTCATTTCGTAGCCAATGTAGGAATAATGAATGGTGTGCTTTCCTTTGGGCAGTGTTAGAGAGTAAAATCCGTAGGCATTTGTTACAGTTCCAATTTTTCCTTCATCGGCAGCAATGTTAGCAAAGAGTAGTTCTTCGCCAGATTTTGCATCTCTCAGATAGCCACTTATCGTAACTTTATCTTGTGTCTTAGCCACAAAAGACAAAAGAATAAGCCACGTAATAAACAATAACGTTCTCATTTTCAGGGTTTTAATTATACATAATAATGTGAAACAAAAGTACAGAAATATAGATTAATAAATGACGCTTTTTGTGATGTATCGTTTTTTTTTTATTTATTTAACAGTTTGATAATCTACACATAAGTGTATGCGATGAATTTTTATTGTGAAAACGGCATGTTTCATATAACAAAAATAAACTTTACACTTTTTACCGATTTTGGAAA
>JAOZMU010000319.1 GCA_029934165.1 Bacteroidales bacterium | reverse complement strand
CATATAGGGTACAAAATAATCAATTATTAACATCCCAGTCTAAGACCTATTTTTTCCATTTTAGTAAAGTTTTGAAATTTTATAAAATAAAATACTGTAAAGTAGAAAAACTCAAAATAACAGATTAAATTAAATTAAATATAAAATCAAGTACATGAAAAAGTATAATAAATTGAACAACATCGTTGGTTGGGTTGTTTTTTTGGTAGCCGCGATTGTTTATATCATCACAAGCGAGCCAACCACAAGCTTTTGGGATTGTGGCGAGTTTATTACCTCGGCATACAAATTAGAAGTTGGGCATCCGCCGGGAGCACCTTTTTTTATGATAATAGGACGGTTCTTCACACTTTTTGCGCCAGATGTTACCTACGTAGCGCGCATGATTAATACGCTATCTGCGCTGGTTAGTGCATTTACTATTTTGTTTCTGTTTTGGACTATCACGCACATAACACGCAGAATAATAGCAAAAAACAACGAAATTACGGACGCAAAAATCATCACAATTCTTGGTAGCGGTTTTGTTGGAGCATTGGCTTACACGTTTTCGGATACGTTTTGGTTTTCGGCTGTCGAAGGCGAAGTTTATGCAATGTCATCGTTTTTTACGGCAGTAGTTTTCTGGGCAATCCTGAAATGGGAAAGCATCGCAAATGAGTCTTTTGCAAACCGTTGGATAATACTTATCGCATATCTGATGGGACTCTCAATAGGTGTCCACCTTCTCAACTTGCTGGCAATTCCGGCAATCGTAATGATATACTATTTCAAAAAACATAAACCAACAACAAAAGGCGTACTAACGGCTTTAGGCATTTCTGTTTTAATTCTGGGTTTTGTAATGTACGGCATCGTTCAAGGCTTGTTTATTCTTGGGTCTAAATTCGAGTTGCTATTCGTGAACGGTTTCGGAATGCCATATTTTTCGGGTGTTTTGTTTTATGTTGTTCTCATTCTTGGGCTTTTGGCTTTTGGGCTGTATTACACCTACCAAAAACGCAAAGTACTGGCAAACACCATCTTACTTGTTTCAACGGTAATTGTTATCGGCTATTCATCTTTTGCCCTGATTCTTATCCGCTCGCTTGCCGATACTCCTATGGACCAGAACAATCCGGAAAATATTTTCGATTTACTTGCATACCTAAACCGCGAACAATATGGCGATCGTCCGTTAGTGAAGGGACACTATTTTAATGCTCCTTTGCGCGAAATAAAACAAGGAAAGCCTATTTATATTCAAAAAAATGGCAAATACGAAATTGCGCAATATCGTCAGGAATATATTTACGATGATGATTATGTATCTATTTTTCCGCGAATGTATAGCGAGCAACAATCATCGGCAGATGCCGAGCGTGGACACCCGATGGGATATTTCAAATGGGCAGGAATAAAAGGCAAACCCTCTGAGTTAAAGCGTAAACCAACCTTTGCCGAGAATTTGAAATTCTTCTTCAAATATCAAGTTAATTTTATGTATGTCCGCTATTTTATGTGGAATTTTGTCGGGCGGCAAAACGACATTCAGGGAGATGGGTTGGCTTATGGAAACGGAGAAAACGGAGACGTACTGAACGGAAACTGGATTTCGGGCATAAAATTTATCGACGAAGCACGGCTCGGAAAACACGACACTTTGCCCGTCGAGCAAAAAAATAACCCAGCACGAAATACGTACTATTTCCTTCCGCTTATTCTTGGAATTATCGGAGCTGTTTTCACCTATAAATATCATAAACAATACTTTTGGGTTGTTACTCTTTTGTTTATTTTCACGGGGCTTGCAATCGTTGTTTACCTAAATCAACCACCATTTCAACCACGCGAGCGCGACTATGCCTACGTTGGCTCTTTTTATGCTTTTGCAATATTTATTGGCTTGGGCGTTGCCGGAGTTGCCGAATTATTACGAAAAGCTGCCAACCGAAAAATTGCTGGAATAGTGGCAACATCGGTTTGTTTTCTTGGAGTGCCTGTCTTGCTTGCCGCTCAAAACTGGGACGACCACGACCGCTCAGGGCGTTTTACGGCTCGCGATTTTGCATACAACTACCTTAATTCTTGCAACGAAAATGCGATAATTTTTACAAACGGCGACAATGATACTTTCCCGCTTTGGTATGCACAAGAAGTCGAAGGAATACGTACTGATGTTCGTGTAGTCAATTTGAGTTATTTCTCGACAGATTGGTATATAAATCAAATGCGTCATCGAGCATACGAGTCTGCACCTATTGATTTCACGTTGACACCAGAAAAATACGTACCAGGACAACGCGAGGTCATTTATAACGCCGACATGAAAGGAATATATTTTAACCAAAGATATAAGGCAAATATTGATAAGTTAAAACCCGCATATACAGCACTTTACGATTCATTGTTGACGATTTTATCAAATTCTAAATTTCCGCAATTGATGTCTTCGGATTTCGAGAAATTGAAAACCGACCGCGCAAATATCGAACCTGAGCAAATCATTGGCTTGATAATGAAAGTTACAAGCGAGCAAAATATTAAAAAGATAGAACTCTCGACCGCAGATATTGTTAAGTTGAAAAACTACACAGAACAATTTACCAAAACTGTCGGCGAAACATTCCTACCGATTGACTTATGGATTGAGTTTGTTGCCGACGATTCGGATAATACCAAACGGCAAACAAATGATGGAAAAATGCGTAATGTGATGCCAGACAACAAATTGCTGATTCCGGTAGATAGAGCAAAAGTTGTTGCGGATAGTATTTTACCTAAACATCTGCAAGGTAGAATGCTGTCGAAGATTGAATGGAATATGGGACGCAGTGGGATTCATAAAAACAACCTTGCTGTTATCGACTTAATTTCCACAAATATCTGGAAACGACCAATTTACTACGCAATAACAGTTGGACCTGATAATTATTTGAACCTTCAATCAAACTTTTTGCTCGAAGGGCTTGCGTATCGTCTTGCGCCAATTTATTCGCCACGAGACGAGTACGGACAAACAGGGCTTGTCAATACAGACAAAATGTACGACAATATGATGAATAAATTCCGTTGGGGCGGAATTGATAATCCAGACGTTTATTTAGATGAAAACAACCGCCGAATGGTGATGAATTTGCGTAATAATTTTGCACGTTTAGCAAAACAACTTGCACTGGAAGGCAAAAACGAAAAGGCTATCGAAGTGCTTGACAAATGTGGCGAACTGCTACCAAATGAGCGTATTCCATTCAATTATTACAACTTGTTTACGGCAGAAGCATATTTCAGAGCCGGCGCAACAGAAAAAGGAAATGCCGAAGTTGCCCAAATGGTTGAAAACATTCTCACAAATCTTGATTATTACTTGTCTCTAACGCCAGAATTTTCTGAGGCTTTCGACCGCGATACACGTCGCGAATTGTCGATTATTCAAGAGGCTTTTCGCGTTTTGAAATCGAATGGACAAGATGAAAAACAGGAAGAATTGAATTTAAAATTAGAGCAACTTCTAAAAACAAAACGAATTTCAATTCAGTAATTTATTACGGGGGATAAAATGTGTTTTTATCCCCCGTTTTTTTCGTATTAAACTATCTCCCAAATGCTTGTAAGCCCACCAAAACTGATACGTAGCGTATTTTCAAACCTGACATGGAATATAAAAAATGAAACTCGTAACATTTATCTGACTTTTGACGATGGACCAATTCCAGAAACAACGCCTTGGGTTCTCGAAAAACTACGGAAATACAACGTGAAAGCTACTTTTTTTTGCATTGGAGATAACGTGCGAAAGTACCCAAAGTTGTTTCAACAAATAATCCAAGAGGGACACGCCGTTGGTAATCACACTTTCAATCATCTCGATGGCTGGAAAACGTGCAATCGGAATTACATCGAAAACATCAAAAAAGCTCAAAATCTGATAAATACAGAGCTTTTCCGTCCGCCTTATGGAAAAATAAAACCAAGCCAAATGCACTTACTTCGCAATTATCACATTGTGATGTGGGACGTGTTGAGCATGGATTACGACCGAAACATATCGCCAAAAAAATGCTTGGCAAATGTGTTGGCAAACACAAAACAAGGTTCTATTATCGTTATGCACGATTCGCTAAAAGCCGAAAAAAACATGAAGTTTGTGCTGGAATACGGAATAGAAATTTTGCTCGAATCGGGTTTTATTTTTGATAAAATACAGCACAAAAAAACGAAAATAACTCACAAAACATCACTTTTTTCGAGGCAAAAAAATCTTACTGTATCTAACCCTTATAGGCAATAGTTTTTTGTGCTAATTTTTGCAGTTAGTAAAATGAATTTAATAAAGTAAACCATTAAAATTCCTAACTAAAACTAAATCAGGCGTAAGCAAAATTATTAATTATTAATTTTCCATTACTTATCATTTTGCTATATAAGGTTTGTTCATAAAAAAAATATTTTTTGTGGCGGCTTATCGGGCTTTTTGCTTCTAGTTGCCTCGTGGCTTGCGTTTTTGGCAAGCAGTTTGACAAAACAGACAAATTTTCATGAACAAACCTTGTTTTGCCATAGTAAGTATTCTTACAAAAGTTCTTACGCTTTTTATTAACCTAAGTTGTTAATAGTCAGCTTAAACATTTCATGAAAATTAGGTCTTAGACCTTACTTTTGAGTAGCATAAAATTTAATGTTAAAAGCATAGTTTGTTCTTAAAAATCAATGGGCAGCATTGAGGCTGATAAATTTGCAGATTTTGTCGTTTCTGACACCGATTTAATGAATGTGAGTGATGATAAAATACTGTAAGTAAAAGTTCTTAAAACGTTTATCGGCGGACGTTGTGTATTTTCTGAAAAGGTCTTGTAAGAAAAATACCAAGCCATTTCTGGTAGCGTTGATTCAAGATTTCTATTTAATTTAATAAGTATTCTTACAAAAGTTCTTCCGCT
>JAOZMU010000318.1 GCA_029934165.1 Bacteroidales bacterium | reverse complement strand
AAAATTAGATAAAATTAAAAATATTCCGATAGTTTTTGCAGGAAAAGAACCGTACATTTTGGAACTGCCAAAAGAAAAGACAATAGGAAATTAGAAAGTTATTTGATGTAAGGCAAATCACAAATAATAATTAACATTATGCACTTGTTATTTTAACGTTTAACGGCTTCAAAAAACACTCAAATATTCCCGATATTATCGCATTTTTGAATTGTTAAAGCTTAAAATAAGGTCTAAGACCTATTTTTTCATGAAACGTTTAAGCTGGTGAATTAACAACTTAGGTTAATAAAAAGCGTAAGAACTTTTGTAAGTAAAATGAATTTAATAAAGTAAGCCATTAAAATTCCTAACTAAAACTAAATCAGGCGTAAGCAAAATTATTAATTATTAATTATTAATTATTAATTTTCCATTACTAAGAGTACTTAAACAGTAATTTACTCTAAAAAATCATTCACATGCAAAACATTCTAAAAACTTCGTTTATAATGCTGATATTTACGGCATTAAGTTTATTTTTCGTCAATAAAACCAAAGCACAAAACCACGTTGTCATCAGTGATAATAGCCGTTTTGTTGCTTACGCTTTTTACGATGGCAAGTACAAAGATTCGGTTATTGTTTCGCGTTTTGGGCGACAGAAAAAAATCAGGAGAAATGTTCATGGCGTAGAAATAAATGTCTTTCAAATAAAAGGAAATAGATGGGTGCAATCGTTCACTTTTCAGAATCGGAAAAAGCGCGATTCTAAGATTGATGAGCTTAAAATCAGCACCGACGGACAACTTGTATATGTACGACAAGGCAACGAATATACCATCTGTAGTACGCCAAATGGCGAAGTCGTTTTTTCGGGCGAGGCTCGTGGAGTTGCGCTCTCACATCATTCTGGCGAATTTTTCGTTTGTCTCAAAAAAAATATTTATAGATACGACCAATATCATAGCTTGCCCATAAGTTTGTATCCTGTTTCGGGAAACGTGGTAGTTGACGAAATGAGGATAAATAAAAATGATGAATTTATTGTCCTTAAATCCAGCAATAAAAAAATATACTTATGGCATACATCGAACAAACGCCAAATAAAAATGATAAATGGCGATAACGTTGTTTTTAACAATAAAAAGAAGCAAGTAACTGTGTTACAGACTCGTAGTGGTCGAGTAACTGGTGAGATTTATGGATATTATAATTCTGGTTCAAAACGATATAAGCTATTTCGTAAAGGAAAATTCAATTCGGGAAAAATTATCAGGAAAATTGTCAAGGAACAAAAAAAATATCTGAAAGCAAATTCACCTAAAGGAAGTCGAATAAAAGTCCCTGAGATAACGGTTAATGACGCAAATGCGAAAATAAGTCCCGACGGAAAACTTATAGCCTTCGAGTGTGTGCAAAAAAGTGAGCCTTTTCTCCTCGTTGTCGATGTTGCCTCTGGAACGGAAACAAATCGGGTATTTCGTCCCGAAGGCAATGCCCTTTTACCAATATTTTCTTATAACTGGCTTGATAATAATCTTTTAGGCGTAAAATTGACTTTGATGGCTTCGGGTGTTTTTAACTTAAAAAAATCAAATTATCCAGCTTATTTTAACTATAAACTTGGGTTTCATCCTGCTATGCGAGAATCTCGACAATCTGTACAACTAAAAAAACGACAAATTTCTTCAAACATGAAATTTGCAGCTATGACGAGTTATAGTAAGACAGATAACCCGACTACAAATATTCGCCTTTCGACTGTCAATCAGCCACATTCGACCATCGAAGGAGTCGAATTTATGGCTTTTAGTCCCAATAATCAAATGGCATTTGTACGGACTCCAAAAAACAGATTGGGTTTTATCCGATTGATTGATGTAGTGGCAGATAGGGGAAATTACGACAACGTTAAAGTTACCTATATGTCGGATTCGGTTAGTTTTATTATCAAGGAAAAAATAACTCTGGACTCGAAAAATGATGATAGTAACTATATGATGATGAAGGAGATAAAGCATATTAGCACTGTTCCTAAGGACGAACTTGTAAATTTGTATCTGAAAACAATTGAAATTCACGATACAACTTCGGTAGTGCAGTTGCATCTTGTTGATAAGAATGGAACATATTATTATGGTGCAACCGAACCAGAATGGGATTTTATCTGGAAACGCCTGTTATTGCAAAGTCCTGACGGAAAAATCGTGGAAGTTGAAGATTTCAAAGTTCGTGAATATATTCTTGCGGATAGCCTACCAAACGCGATAGCTTTTGTGATGGACCATAGTGGCTCGATGGGTTCTGACCGTACAAAGGCATTACAAAGAGCTGCAAAAGAGTTTGTTAAAGGTAAGAAAAGTAATGATGCTGTTTCGCTTATAAAATTTGATGGAAATGTTGGCGTTGAAGTGCCGTTGAGTCCAACACAATCGCGATTGGTAAGAAAGATAAAGGTCAATGGGTTAAGAGGTTACGGCGGCTCAACAGCTCTTTTAGACGGAATGGACAGAGGTACGGGCATACTAAAAAATAAGCCTAAATACGGGCGCAAAGTAGTTGTTTCGCTTACAGATGGATACGAAAACAGTTCGATGAAAACAAAAGGACAAATACTAAAAAATGCTACTCGCGAGGACATTAACTTTGTAACCATTGGTTTTGGTGATTATGTTAACGAGGAGTACCTGCAAACGTTAGCCTCTTACACGGCTGGTTCTTTCTATCAAATCTATGAAAACCAGAGTTTTGAATGGATTTTTCATGATGTTTACAAAAAAATGAACTACTATTATACCATCGAGTTTACGACCAAAAAACAAGGCGAATTTACGACAATGATACAAATTGAATTGGACGAAAATCGCAAAGATTCTTTGGTAACAACGTTTGACAACACACCGCCAGATTTCGATAGAATGGACGAAGAAGAGGATTTTGGTAATGTTTATATTCCGCCGGTAACACGAAAAACAAAATCTAATCCTACAAAATTTACAAGTTATATTGATAGTTTGAAAACCATTAAAACCGTTATTATAGAAGTGCCAGATAGCGTTAAAACAGAATTTGAGGGAATAGAATTTCCAGATATTAAATTTACTTTTGATGAAACGAAAGTTGTTAAAGGAACGGCAGATGAACTTGAAGATGTTGCTGTTTTTATGAAAAAATACCCCGAAATAAAGATAGAAATTAGTGGACACACTGATAACAGAGGAGCTTTCGACCATAATCTTGATTTATCGCAAAGACGCGCCGACAAAATAAAGAGCCTTCTAACAGATTTGGGGGTAAGCAAAAACAGAATTAGGACACGTGGCTACGGCGATACTCGTCCGATAACAAATAACAAAACCGAAGAGGGACGCTCGAAAAACAGGCGTGTAGAGTTTATTATTATTGAATAGTTGAGGGCATAACATAATGAAACCGAGAGATTTAGTAACAGGAATGCAATCCAAATTCCATGAAATGTATAAGAAAGTTTCTATTGATGAACATCAATTATCTTATTTGTTTTTGGAATTAACTCAAAAATGTAATTTAGATTGCCTGCATTGTGGTTCGGATTGTAGTAGTTTCACAGAAAAAGCGGAACTAACGACAGAAAGCTGGTTGAAAATAGTTGATTATATAGCAAACACTTTTTCCAACAAAGTAAACTTGGTTTTAACAGGCGGTGAACCATTGATGTTCAGGGATTTATTAGTAATTGGGAAGCACATAAAAACCCTAAAAATGAAATGGGGAATGGTTACTAACGGAATGCTCCTGACGACAAAGAAACTCTCAGAATTGGAACAAGCGGGAATGGAAAGCATTACTCTAAGCGTTGATGGCTTGCAAGAAAACCACAACTGGCTACGTAACCACAATCTGGCTTTCGAGAAATTGCAACACGCACTAACGTCCATTGGCAATTCTTGTTTGTCGTTCAAAGATGCCGTAACATGCGTACACCCGCGCAACTTGAGCGAGCTTGATAGAATTGCCGAAATGCTTATAAAACATGGAATTACGTCGTGGAGACTTTTCCGAATTTTTCCTTCAGGGCGTGCAACAGATAATGCCGATTTGTATCTTAGTTTTCAGGAGTCGCATGAGTTGTTGAAATGGATTGAAGAGAACAAGAAACATCTATCTGTCAAGGGTTTAAGTTTAAATTTAAGTTGCGAAGGCTGGCTTCCTTTTGCTATTGATAAGAAAGTACGAGATTCGCCATTTTTCTGTCGAGCAGGAATAAACTTTGCTAGCATTTTGAACGATGGAACAATAACAGGCTGCACAAACAACCATTCCTCATTTTACGAAGGGAATATTATGACGGACAGCTTTCAGGCGTTATGGGAGTTAGGTTTTGCAAAGTTTCGCACAAAAAAATGGCTCGAAAAAACCGATTGTTTCAACTGCAACAAAATAAAACTGTGTCGTGGCTCTTCGATTCACCTTTGGGAGTTACCAGCAAAACAGCCAAAATTTTGTTATCACAAAGATTTTCATAGCAAATTGCTTTGAGAGTCTGATAATCTATTTTGCCAAGCTGTTCTTTTACCCATACTTTCATAATAAGTTATCTGTTGCTTTTGCATTTTGATGTGGAATCTACCCAGCCGTAATTAATTTGAAAAATGCTAGCAATTCAATATATTATTTGTACTTTGCGTCCTATTAAATAGGTGCATAAAAATAATTAGCACTCTTGTAGATATTATTAGCATGAGTATCAATCTAATATACCTTCCAATTAGTAGTAGCTATGTGTTTATTAATGCGTTATGCTTACTTGTTTTACATAACTATCAACGGCAAATTTGAAGACCATCAGGATGATACATTATTTTTAAGACCTATAAAAGAGATAATTAAGTTTCGGCATGTTTCATATAACAAAAATAAACTTTACACTTTTTACCGATTTTGGAAACCCTATTTTTTGTTCAA
>JAOZMU010000317.1 GCA_029934165.1 Bacteroidales bacterium | reverse complement strand
TATGTTTACCGCAGCTGCGAGCCTTCGGGCTATTTATTGCTAAAACCCCCTAACTTTAGTTAGTGGAAAATACTTAATAATTATCATGTGTTTTTTCAAATCTAAAATATCCAATTTTTGCTCAATTCACTTGCATTCAGAAAATTAGACACTGTTCTATTTTAGATATTATGCTATTAAGGTCTAAGACCTATTTTTTATGAAACGTTTAAGCTGTGAATTAACAACTTAGGTTAATAAAAAGCGTAAGAACTTTTGTAAGAGTACTTATTATCATTTTATATCTAAATTTGAAATATCCTGTATTTGGACATTTTTACGATTTTAATGACTTAGAAAAAGTAGATTTTTTACGAGTGCATAATTAAAATTGAATAATTCATTATTTTTTATCAATCTAAAAATATTTTTATGTAAAATATTGAATTTCACATATTTATGACTATTCACTTTTAGTTATTTTGATTTTTACTAATCATCTCATTATCAATTTATTACAAATGAACAGTGTCTCTTGATTTCTTACGAAGAATACATCGTAGGTTATATGAAAGTTTGTTTTTCCTGATTATAACAGATTTTTGTTGAGCTATTTATTTAAAGTATTCAAAAATTGTTCTAAAGAATATTCGTCTGGATATAGCACTTGGCGGGCTTTGCTTCCCTCGAAAGCACCAACAATTCCGGCTGCTTCGAGCTGGTCGATGATTCGTCCGGCACGATTATATCCAACAGAAAGTTTGCGTTGGATTAGCGAGGTTGAGCCTTGTTGTGACATGACTATCACACGGGCTGCATCGTCGAAGAGTGCATCTCGTTTGCTTAAATCGACGCTTGCAATGCCGTCGCCTTCTTCTTGTTCGTGTTCGGGGAGAATAAATGCGGTCGGGTAGCCTTGTTGTCCGCTTATATACTTAGTTATTTTTTCGAGTTCTGGAGTGTCGATAAAAGCGCATTGGAGTCGCACCAAATCGCTGCCTTGCGTTATCAGCATGTCGCCACGCCCGATTAGTTGATTTGCTCCTGGGCTGTCCAAAATTGTTCTTGAGTCAATCATCGAGGCAACTTTAAACGCCAGCCTTGTTGGGAAGTTTGCTTTTATCACCCCCGTAATAATGTTTGTCGAAGGGCGTTGTGTGGCTACAATTAGGTGAATACCGACGGCACGCGCCAATTGTGCTAGGCGGGCAATGGGTAGTTCTACCTCTTTCCCTGCGGTCATTATCAGGTCTGCAAATTCATCAATAACCAAAATCAAATAAGGCATATATTTATGACCTTTGTAGGGGTTTAGTTTTCTGGCGATAAATTTTGCGTTATATTCTTTTATGTTTCGCACGTGGGCAGCTTTCAGCAGGCTATATCTATTGTCCATCTCTATATTGAGAGATGCTAAAGTGTGAATAACTTTCTGATTATCAGTTATTATCGCCTCTTCTGCATCTGGCAACATGGCGAGATAATGTCGCTCAATTCGCTCATAAAGAGTAAGTTCTACTTTTTTGGGGTCAACGAGAATAAATTTTATTTGCGAAGGGTGTTTTTTGTAAAGCAACGAAGCCAAAATTGCGTTCAGCCCGACAGATTTTCCTTGTCCTGTTGCACCAGCGACAAGCAAATGAGGCATTTTTGCGAGGTCAACAACATAGGTCTCATTAGATATTGTTTTTCCGAGTGCTAAAGGCAGTTCGTATTTCGTGTTTTGAAATTTTAGGGACGAAATCACGGAGCGCATCGAAACAATTTCTGGTTTTTGGTTTGGCACTTCAATGCCAATTGTGCCACGTCCGGGCATTGGTGCGATGATACGAATACCAAGAGCAGCAAGGCTCAGAGCAATGTCGTCTTCCAAATTTCGGATTTTTGATATGCGGATTCCGGGTGCTGGCACAATTTCATAAAGCGTGATTGTTGGACCAATCATAGCCTTGATTTTCAGGATTTCGATTTTGAAATTACTCAGCGTCTCGACAATTTTATCTTTGTTATTTTTCAACTCTTCGCTAGTAACCTCAGAGTCTGCAACTTTATGATTTTCCAACAAATCTGGCGATGGGTATTTATAATTAGATAAATCGGCAGTAGGGTCGTAGTCTTCGAGCATACTTGGGTCAACATCGTCGATAGATAACTCCTTGTTTCTGGTTACATTAAGCACCAACTTCTCACTGGCATATTCTTTTCCATCGAGGCTGAAAACGCCAATTCCTTCGATAGGCGCATATCTCGAAACTTCGGGCGTGGTTTCATTATCTCCTCCAATTTCAGATTGAGTCGTATTTGCTATTTCTTCTTCTTCGGTTTTTCTGTTATCTACCTCAAAACCAAGGTCAACAATCTCTGTTGAGCCATCGTCTCGAATTATATATTCTTGCGTATTTGTCGTTTTATCGGTCTTCGTATTTTTCTTTTTTAGCTCTGCTTCTTCAAAACTATCTTTCAGTTCTTCGTCCGTAACACTCTTTGTTTCAGGAGTTACAGCTTTTTGTTTTGCTCTTTTTGTCCGAGTTACCAATGCGCGAATCATCAGCCTAAATCTTGTGAACGCATTTTCGTTTGTGAATAGAATAAAAGCAAAAATTCCAAGAAGTAGCACAAAAGTAGTTCCGGCAGAACCAATAACGGCAACAAGCCACGAACTCAAAAAATAACCATGCGAGCCTCCTAAAATAAAATAGGCATTTCCAAATAAGTAGCCCATTGTTATAGAAGTCCAAATCATTGCTACTATGGTGTATCGCAATGTTTTAGCCATCGGCAAAATCTCAATTTTTATCAACTTAAAACTATAAACCACAAGCAAAAAAACCAGCCCAAATGATGAAATGCCAAACCAATCGTGCATAAACATATTTGCAAGAACTGCGCCCGTTTTTCCTGCCCAATTATCAACAGTGATGCTATTATCGAAAATGTACGAAAACCGTCTTTCATCTAATTTGCTTTGGTCTGCCTCCCAGGTAAATAGGTACGAACAAAAAGCCAGCACCAATAACGCCGAAAAAAACACTAGCAAAAATGCTAACAACAATTTTGTTCGCTCGTCTCGAAAAAATTGCACAACAGATTTTGCCGATTGCACCAACTTGTTATTTATAAGCGGTTTAATATCGCTACCAGATTTATCCTTTTTTGTTGTCTTTTTTGCCTTTTTCTTTGTCATCTATTTTTCAATTTATTTTTCCACGCTTTTTTGTAATTTGCAAAGTTACATAAATTTTCTATCAAGGTATTCGCGAATCGTTTTTAGCGATACTTTTTCGTACTCCTTTGGCACAACAAATTTTTCGTAAGGAACATTGATTTGCATCAGTGTATCAGCAGTAAGCTCCATATAAAAACCTGAAGCCAAAATCCGGAATTTCATCAAAACGCCATCAATACCAAGATATGGATTATTTGCATTTACATCTCTGATATTTAGCTCGTTGGTATGAAAAACCTCAAACCAACCATTCGAATCCTCAAACGAAACCATAGTTTTTTTACACAACAAACCAGCAACAACCTCGGTATCATCTGTCGTGCGTATTTTTATCCCGTGCATTCCATCTTTTCCAAGAATTGCTTTTCCAAAAATTTCCTCGTAATAAACGCCACCAATATGATTTTTAAACAACGTATAAACCTTACCCTCAGTAGCATTAGATATTGAAGTCAACTTCACTAATCCCATTGCGATACTAAACGTAGTTTGAATATCATTACCCCGAAAAGAATACGTCATTTTCTCAGGATACAAAGATTTTAGCGGGTCATCTTCAATGTCCGAAAGATACTCAATCCGATACTCAATAATACCACTTTTTGGTGTGTCATCGCAAGACGAAACAAAAAAGATAAGAAGGAAGAAAGATAAAACAAGTTTTTTATTCATAATAATTACTTTTGACGTAAACACGTGGTGCTATTTTTCAGGAGAGGTATTGTGTTGATATTCAAGCTGATAGCAACACAAAATGTCGTTTTTCTTTATGATATGAGAATTGAAAACAAATCCTATAAGGCAAACAAAAATTTTGTAACGCCAAAAATAACGATTTTCTTTCACTAAATACAAAACAATGATTCGTTTAATTCGTTTTGAATCAGCACATTTTCAAATCCACGAAATCCCAAAAAAATTTTCAAACACAACCAAATTTTTGTATATTTACATAAGTAAACTGAAAAAATAACTTAGTCCAATAAATTTTGTAACATGAATATTATCGCGTAAGATAATTCGTAATTTATAATTCATACAATAATATAACTCAAAACTAATTTTCAACCAAACAACAAGTCATGTATAAAGCACAATCTGTCTATACAAAGCTGGCACTCAGAACACTAGTCGATTATTTAACGATTGGAAAAACTGGACACCTCGAACAAGAAAACCATCACGCCGACCTTTTGGCAGAAGCCGCCTGCTTCGTCTCTGTCCATAAAACCAACGGCGAACTACGCGGGTGCATCGGCACACTGGAACCGCGATACGATAACCTATTTCGCGAAATAATCCGAAATGCCGTCTCCGCAGCCGTTCACGACTCACGCTTTGCGCCAATGGTAGCCCACGAGCTTGA
This sequence comes from Bacteroidales bacterium, assembly GCA_029934165.1. Taxonomy (GTDB): domain Bacteria; phylum Bacteroidota; class Bacteroidia; order Bacteroidales; family JAOZMU01; genus JAOZMU01. The sequence goes on along the minus strand of JAOZMU010000317.1, from coordinate 365 downwards.
ATCAATCGAGGTTTCTGTCGATGTTCTATCAACGCCAGAACTCGTTACAACAACTGCACAACTCGACCCCCAAAAATACGGAGTAATCATCTCTGATGGTGTTTTCCGCAAAGGAGTTCTACTGCCTAGACTTGAAGGCATTGACACGACAGAGCAGCAATTGGACATAGCAAAAAGTAAAGCTGGAATTTATGAAATAGATACTTCAAAATTAGAAATTTATAGGTTCACCTCCGAGCGTTTCCATTAGAACGAAGATTAAATTAACCTATATCATTATTTGCTGTTTTTCAGTTTAATAAGTACTCTTGCAAAAGTTCTTACGCTTTTTATTAACCTAAGTTGTTAATTCACAGCTTAAACGT
>JAOZMU010000316.1 GCA_029934165.1 Bacteroidales bacterium | reverse complement strand
TTATATTAACTAATTAAATTTTACAAAATGGACAAATTTAAAAACAGTATTCAATCAATAGAATACAATACAAGTGAAAATCTTGTAATCCAAACATGGACAAAGGAAAGTGAAAATTTAAAAAACGAAACTTTTAAAATCGAAATGCTCGAACTTGCAAAATTTTTCAAGCATTTTCAACCTAAGAGAGTATTGATAGATATGCGAGATTTCTATTTTGTAGTGGGATTAGAATTACAAGACTGGGTTGCCAAAAACATTAATTCTATACTCGAAACTATGAATGAAACCAAAACAGCTTATATTGTCAGTCCTGATTTATTTGCATCAGTGTCGGTAGAACAAACAGTTGAAGAAACAGCAGAAGAAAATTTTACTCGCAAGTTTTTTGACAGTGAAGAAGAAGCCAGAAAGTGGTTAGTAGGAAAATAATTATTAACAATTAAAAACATATAAAATGCAAGAAATAGTAAAAAATGAGTTTTACGAACTCGCAGTTGATAAACAAAAAAATCGTATTTCGTGGGTAATAAAAGGATTTTGGAAAAATGTAGATGCAGTCCCGAATTTTAACAGCGACTGGAAAAAAGCAACCGACCAAGTTCAAAAAGGATTTACAATAATTGCAGACCTGACAACGATGAAACCGTTTCCGCCAGACGTTGCAAAATTGAACGAAGTAAAACAACAGGAATTAATGAAACTTGGTTGTGCAAAAGTTGCACAAGTAAATTTCAATCCGACAGCAGTAATGCAAATAAACAGAGTAACAAAACAATCAGGAATGAACTCAATTTTACAGGCATTTGAAAACTTTAATGATGCCAATAAATGGCTTGATGAATAAAACAACAAATATTTACGGATAATTTAACACTTTTTTCGTAAATTTGTAAACAATAAATCAAGATAATAATGTTGTGGTATTTTGAAAAAAAAAAACAGTTCGGATAATATAATGAAAATATGATAACGGACTGAATACAAGAGCCATAACATTGTGCTGGTTGTCATTTTTTTTATTTTTTTGTTTCGCCTACGGCTCACAAAAAAAATAAAAAAAACGCCACCAGCACATTTCCGATATGCTCAACCAAAAATACGATGTAGATAATAATAATAATAATAATAATTTTTAAATACTTCAATTATGGAATTAGTAAACCAAACGACAGAAATTCTTAAACAGGGAACAGAACTAATGAAAAATCCAACAATTAGCGGAGCTATAACGGGATTGTTCGGTTGGCTTAAAGGGATATTAGGAAAAAAATCAGCAAAAGAAAAATTAGAGCTAATAGAACAAAACAAACATAATGAGGGAACTATTGCAGGGTTGGAAGCAAATTTGGAATTTATACTCGAAGACAATAAAGACTTGCAAACACAACTTGCAGAAAAAGTGAAAGAAGTAGAATTATTAATGGATAAAGCAGGTGTCCAGGCTATCACTAAAAACAACAATATTAGAATTAAAGGAAATAGTAAAGTTTTTCAAGACATAAATGATAGCACTATTTCGGATAATTCCATTACTCAAACACATAAAGGAAGAGGAGACAATATAGCAGGAAATAAAATCATAAATAAATAAAATGAACCAAAGTCATAATTCATCTGGCGATAATGTAGCTGGAAACAAAGTAACGAATGAATATTTATCAAAACCAATTGTCAAAATAATACTTATACTAATAGGTTTAATTGTGATAATCTCAATTTCATTTGTTGTATTTTCAGGAAATGAGAAAACTGGAATTAATGGTAATAATAACAACAAAAACAATATAATAATTAAATAGACATGCAATACAATAAAATTAAATTTTTTTTTTTACTTTTTTTACTTTATAGCTGTTCAAATACAGATAAAGGAATTGAAGGGGATGATAATACAGGTAACAATGTAATTGTTGGAAATAATAACACGATAAGTGTTATTGATGAAGAGTTTTCAAAAATACAATTTGATACAATTATTTCAAGTGCTCGTTTTTCACATCCTACAGTTGAAGGCGCAACAGCTCTATATGAGATAAAATACTTAACACCTAAAAAGTATAAAGATGAATTAATTTTAAATAAACTTCAATCAAAATTCAAAGCTAATTTTTTTAATAGAGATGAGTTTATATTTCCAAATAACAAGTCAGACATTAATAGCTGTATTGAGCAACAAAAATATGACTTAAATGAATATTATAAAAAAAATGGAGCAGATTATGGGGATGATTATAAACAAATGGCAAATTGGGAATATAAATTGACTGCTGAAATTCTTCAGAACAGCAATCAACTTTTAAGTTATAAAATTGACTTATATTCTTATATGGGTGGGAACAGTCCGCACTACCCAGCTCGTTTCTTTACATATGATTTGAAAAATTTTAAATTATTAGAGCTTAATGATTTATTTCGAAACTATGAACATGCTTTAAAAAAGGAATTAATACGCGTTTATGAGAAACAGTTTGGTGAGAATTCTTTTTTTGCATTTAATTCCGATGATGTTGAATTGCTTGAAGCAAGTTTTTATATATCAAATAATAGAATATGCTTTACCTATGATAAATATGCAATAGCTTGCGGGGCAGATGGTCGTGTTGTTCTTTGTATTAAACTTGAGGACATACAATATTTAATTGATGACACTTCACCCCTACAAAGAATTGTAGATAATGTATAAGCATATCATAGTGTTTAAGTGCATTAAAACGCACTAAACACTTATACGATATGCTCAACTGCAATAACGACAACAACATAAAAACGAAAGATAACAGAAATATAAATCTTTAAAAACAGAAAATTATGGACTTAGTAACACAAACAAGTGCAATTTTAAAACAGGGAGCAGAATTAATGAAAAACCCTGCAATTGGAGGAGCAATAACAGGATTTTTCGGGTGGATTAAAGGAATTCTCGGAAAAAAATCCGCAAAAGAAAAAATAGAACTTATTGAACAAAACAAACACAACGAAAGCACAATTGCAGGATTGGAAGCAAATTTGGAATTTATACTTGAAGATAACGAAGATTTGCAAAAACAACTTGCTGAAAAAGTGAAAGAAGTTGAATTGTTAATGGAAAAAGCAGGTGTTGAAAACAACATTTCAAAAACAAATACTATGACAAATACAAATCAAAGTATTGGTGTGCAGGATACAAATGATAGCACAATTTCCATTAATAAGTAAAGCCAAAAATCAATCTAAAAAATGGATTATAACAAAATAAATAAAATTGACATTGACGGTAACGGAAACATCGTTTTGCAAGACACAAATGGAAGTAATATTACCGTCAATTACAATGATACGGAAGAATTTAATAAATTAATTTCTTCGGCTAATAAAAAGTTATTATCAGAAATTCAGAAAAATATAGCAGAACAAGAAAGACAACATGAAACAATTATCAAAGCTATACAAAATGAATTAAAAATTAGAAAACAAAAAAGTAAAATAAAAACAACACTATTAACTATTAGTATTATTGTAATTCTATTTATTTCATATTTTGCAATAAATTCATACCTAAATCCATTTAGCTTTATTGTGTCAATAAAAAGTAGTAAAAACTTGACTAAAAACATCTTAGAAATAAAAGACGATAGACAAAATATACAAATTACAAAAGGGTATATTTTTATAAACCTAAATGGTAATACTCGAAAAGAAAAAATCAATAATGAGGGAAAAGTTTTTTTCTCAGAATTACCTTCAAAATATAAAAATAGAAAGGTTGTATTTAATCTAATTTCTGATTATTTCCAATTAACAAAGAATAAAATATTTCAAATAAATGCAAATAAGACTATTACACTTACAGTAGAGCAAAAAGGGTTAGATAGAATTTTTGGTTCTGTAAGAGATACAATTTGCTTTTTAGATAGCGTTTCTGTAAGTATTGATAAATTAGAAACATTTACAGATAAAAATGGAAAATTTGAACTTATTATACCACAAAACGAACAAAAGATTATTCAAAATGTTACATTTTACAAAAAAGGATATAAAATAAAAGAGAAAACGATTAAACCAATTGTTCAAGAACCACAAGAAATATTACTAAACCCAATAAAATGAAAAACAAAATCGCAATTATTCTAATTATATTATTTTCATATAATTATACATTTGCCCAAAAAACCCCCTTTACAGGTGTTGTAAAATTATTTAGTAGCGGCAATAAACCGTTATCAGAAGTAGAAATTTCTAATGAATGGTCTACAAAATTAACAAATAGTGAAGGCAAATTTCAGCTAATTTTTGTTGACCGTCAAATTGGTGATAAAATAAATTTAAACGTTTACAAAACAGGCTATGAAATAGTCAATAAGGAACAATCAACTACTCATTTGACTGGTTTAAAAGATTATACACATAAAATAATAATGTGTCCAAGAGGTTATATAACAAAAAGTAGGATAAGATATTATAATATTGCAGTAAATAATATCACAGACAACTATAATCGTAAAATAAAAAAACTGGACAAAAAGAATAAAGATTATAAAAATCAAATATTGCAACTTCAAAAAGATACAACAATTGCTTTCAAAAAAGCACGAAAATTTTCAAAAAAATATGCGGAAATAAATTTAGATGATATTGACACAACCTATCGAAAAATATTAATACTTTACAAAGAAGGTAAGATAGACAGTGCATTATCAATTTTAAGTTTTGAAAACCTTGAAAAGCATAAAAATCAGATAAAGAGACAAGAAAATAAATTGAAAGAAGCCAAAATAAACTATGCAAAAGAATGTCTTATCGGGGCAGAAATATCATTTACAAAACTTGATTTTGTCTCTGTTGAAAAATATTACAAAGAAGCTGCCAACATTGACACTCTTAATTATATTTATAATTCCAAATATGCCAGCGATTCGGGAGCATTATTAGATATTGACTATAAACACCTGAATACCTGCAA